>JBNJDQ010000014.1:0-32765 GCA_051745065.1 Fibrobacterota bacterium | reverse complement strand
GATTTGCAATATTCTTTGGAACAACCACCGCAAACGGTGTCGACCCGGACTTGTCTGCAGAACCTCTGTGTTGAAAGATCCTTGAAATATCTTTCAATAATTTTCATGGTACGCCGATAAAAAACCTGATGGAGGATCTTATGGATGTTTCTGCAACGTATTTGAGGGATATTGATCGCCTGATTGATTTGGTGGAGAAGGGATCGTACCGGGAGTGTGACCGCCGTGAGGTTGACGCGATTATTCGGGAACTCGAAGCGGAGACGGGATCGCACCGTTTTAGATCCCTGCGTTCACTCTTTCTCTCCGGCTCCTGCTGAGAGAAGGTGTCGACTGCCCCAGGTGATGCCCAGAAGCCCCAGGGGTGCGGTTACCACAATGGAGAGCACGGCAAGGGCCAGGATTATTTCGCCGCCGGGGATTCCCCGACGCAGAGCTACACTGCCCAGAGCGGCCTGAACCGTGGCCTTGGGAAGATAGGCGATCATGCAGAAGAGGCGTTCCTTCCGGGTGAGTGTCCCGAAGGCTGTTGCCGCAAAAACTCCGGCGCAACGGAACAGCAGGCCAATGAATATGAGAAGCAGTCCCTGCAGCCCGGACTGTCGCGCCGCTGACAGATCCAGAGAAAAGCCGATCAGCACAAAGAGAATGATTTCTGCAAAGATCCAGATTTTGCCCAGTTTTCCCGACAGCTCTGCGGCGATTTTCGGGGCCCGTTCCAGCACCATGAAGGCGGTAGCCATAACCGCCAGGAGAGATGCAAGATGTATTGTATCGCCCACCGAAACAAGCAGGAAAGCTGCCGTAAGCAGTATGAGTGTTTTCTCCGTTGCCCGAATAGAGGAGTGATGTCTTTTGAGAAATGCCGTGAGGGCTGCCCCGGCAGCTGCACCAAGAAGAAGTGCACCACCCACCGCTGCGGGAATAGAGAGTACGCTCTGCAGGGGATCGGTACCTGCAGTGCCCGTAAGCAGGCCGAGGGCCAGGGAGAAGATCGTAATTGCAATAACGTCATCCACGGAGGCTCCGGCAAGTATCATTGTGGGGATTTGTTTTTCCCTGCCGTATTCCTGTTCTTTCAGTTTGAGCATGGACGGAACAATTACCGCCGGAGAGACCGCCGAAAGGAGCGCTGCCGTCAACAGGGACTGCTGAAAAGAGAAGTTGAAAATTACCTGAGCAGCAGCGGTGAGAGCGGCACATTCAAAGAGGGCGGGAAGAAAGCTCATGAGAACGGCGTTGATGCCGGCTTTTTTCAGATCCTGCCGCCGCAGTCCCAGGCCTGCCCGCAGAAGAATTACCGTCAGAGCAAATGACTTGAGCGGCGATTCCACCTCCCAGAGAACGGGAGGAACCGTCTCACGAAAAAAGACCCCTGCGGTGATACCGAAGACGACCATGCCGAGAACGGCGGGGAGGCGCAGACGGGAAAAGGCTTTTCCGAAGAGATAGCCGCCGAAGAGAAAAAGAAAAATCAGGGTATTCAGGGACATGCTGACCTGCTGAAAATGGTCGGGAAGACAGGATTTGAACCTGCGACTTCTTGGTCCCAAACCAAGCGCGCTACCAAGCTGCGCCACTTCCCGACGTTAAGATGCACTAATATATATCGGTGCCGCCGCAGGAACAATACTTATTTGTTCATGCGGATCAGGCCGCGGTTACTCTGTTCAACAAAAGAGATAAGGCGGGAAACATGTTCGTTTCCTGCCAGATCCGTACGGATCTCCTGTAGGGCATCGGCAACGGTCTTTGCGCTGCGGAAAAGAATACGGAAGGCCTTTTTCAAAGCCTGCATATCCTCTTTGGTAAAACCCCGCCGCTTCAGGCCGACCCGGTTGAGTCCATACACTGCCGGTTCCAGGGCATTGCCGGCAATCAGGGCATAGGGAACGGCATCCATGGTCAGATATTTATTGGCACCGATGAAGGCGTGATCACCGATGCGGCAAAACTGATGTACGGATACATTTCCACCGCAGATGACCATGTCACCCACAGTCACATGGCCGGCCATGGCAAGACCGTTGGAGGAGATGAAATTATCGCCGATCTCGCAGTCATGCCCGACGTGACAATAGGCAAGCAGGGCGGCATCGTTACCGATGCGGGTGTAACCGTCGTTGGCTGCAGTGCCGCGATTGACCGTGACGAATTCCCGGAAGATTCCCCGGTCACCGATCTCCAGAAAGGCCTCTTCGCCCGCATACTTGAGGTCCTGGGCGATGGTTCCGATGGAGGCGCCGTTAAAGACCCGGCATTCCCTGCCGAGGGTGGTGTTTGCACCAATGCGCGCTCCCGGTCCGATTTCTGTGCTGTCTCCGATGACGGTGTTCTTTTCAATAACTGCAAAGGGGCCGACCGTGACGTCTTTTCCCAGCTGCGCCGTGGAATCAACCACGGCGCGTTCATCTATCTGCACTGACATAGAACCTCGGTTATTTTACGTTGATCATGCATTTCAGTTCTGCCTGGCAGGCGATTTTGTCGCCCACATAGGCCTTGCCTTTGGCAGACAGGATATTTCTGGCCATCTTTTCTTTGGTGATCTTCAGTACCAATTTGTCTCCGGGGCGCACAGGATTACGCCATTTTACTTTGTCCACACCGAGAAAGAGCATTTCACTCTCTCCTTCATAATTATCACCGTAGAGGGCCATGATTCCCGCAGCCTGGGCCAGGGCTTCCACCTGAAGGACACCGGGCATGATGGGGTTATCCGGGAAATGCCCCTGAAAAAACTGTTCGTTGAAGGAGACGTTTTTATAGGCCGTAATGGATTCACCGGGCTCTATTTCCTCAACGCCATCCACCAAAAGAAAGGGATAGCGATGGGGGAGAATGTTCAGAATGTCTTTGTACTCGATCTTTGACATGCCTTTTTCCTTTTCATTGAAATGTTCACGTATCTTTTTGGCTAATTCATGGTTTGCAGCGTGACCGGAACGTGCGCCGAGAATGTGTCCTTTGAGGGGTTTGCCCAAAAGGTATAAATCGCCGACCAGATCCAGGGCTTTATGCCGGCAGAGCTCGTTCTCAAAGCGGAGTTCCGTATTGTTGACAAAGCCGTTGCGGCCGGGAACGATCTCTTCGTTGTTCTCCATGAGTGCTTCCAGTTCTGAGGCATCTTCCATGGAAAAATCACGATCCTGTACAACCACGGCGCTGTTTATACTGGCGCCTTTGATCAGGCCGCTGCGGCGCAACTGTTCGATTTCTGAAAGAAAACAGAAGGTGCGCGCCGGAGCGAAATCCGTTTCAAAATCCTGCAGGTTGAAAAGGGTGGTATGCTGCGCACCGATGGCGGGATTATCAAAATCAATCATCAGGGTGACATGGAACTGATCTGCCGGAAAAACGGAAAGCGCCGTATTGCCGTTGTCGAAAAGCCACATGGGCTCGTCAACAACAATGTATTCCTGTTCTGCGTCCTGCTCTTCTATTTCCAGTTCCCTGATCAGTTTAAAAAAGGGCTGGGCAGACCCGTCCATGAGCGGGATTTCCTCGGCGTCTACTTCCACACGAAGATTGGAAACACCGAAAGCGGCCAGGGTTGCCATGAGATGTTCGATGGTATGTACCACGGCGTTATCGATGCCGATAGCCGTTCCACGGGCATTCCCCACAATGAAATCGATATCAGCGGGGATTTCAATCTGGTTTTCAAGGTCGGTCCGCACAAAGCGAATACCGTAATCCACGGGAGCGGGAACGAGTTTGACCGTTGATTCAGCACCGGTGTGCAGACCGATACCGCTGAGTGATCCGGCCTTACGGATTGTCTTTTGTCTCATTGGGTGCAGACCTCTCTTTAAGTTGTTCAATTTCTTTTTCAAGTCGCCTGAGGGTTTTGAGGGCTTCGGGCAGTTTTTGTTCAGCCGCATCGATACGCCGGCGCTGAAGGATATTCACTGCGGGAATCCCCGTAATCTTTTCTTTGGCGCCAACTGAGCCGGGAATGCCCGCCTTGGCACCGATAAAGGTATAGTCGCCAATGGAAATATGGCCGGCAAAACCCGCCTGTCCGCCTACCATCACCTGCCGCCCCAGTTTCGTAGAACCGGCAAATCCCACCTGCGACGCAATTCCGCAGGATTCACCGATCTCTGTATTATGGGCCACCTGAACCAGGTTGTCAAGGCGCGCGCCCCGGCGAATAATTGTGTCTTCAAAATTACCGCGATCCACGGTGGTATTGGCACCGATCTCCACGCGATCCTGCAGAATCACTGTACCGAAGCAGGGGATGCGGGTGAACTCGCCGTCCTTCAGTGCATTGGCAAAGCCTTCGCTTCCGATAACTGCTCCCGAAGAGATAATGCACTCATCACCGATCTGTACGCCGTAGCGGATCACTGCACCGGAATGAATGCGGCAGTTTTCGCCGAGTACCGCATTGGGTTCTATCACCGCCCGGGCGTCAATGATTGTTCCGGCACCGATTAATGCATTGGCACCGATTACTGTGCCGGGCCCTACGGCCACATCCTCTGCAATATTGGCTGAGTCATCAATAATCGCGGATGAATCGATCCTGTTGCCAAAGAGCGGACAGCGGTCTTCAAAGAGCTGGGCGGCAACGGCATAGGCCCAGTAGGGATCATCTACATAAATATTGATTTTGCCGGAAACCGGCCAGTTTTCCCTGGTGAGAACCGCCGCGGCCGGAGATGCCTGTGCCTTTTTTTGGAATTTCTTTTTGGAAACAAAAATAAGAGTGTCCCGGCGGGCACTCTCAAATGATGAAATACGGGAGATCTCAATTCCTGAGATCTCCTCGCTGCATGTTCCGTCAACTGCCGCAACTATTTCTGACAGTTTCATAATGCTCCTTCGTATTAATTTCCGGAGTTAAGAACCTTAAGAACCTTGTCTGTTACATCGTAGGCCGGTTTACCGTAAATCAGGCCCACAGTGTTATCAAAAATAAATGTATAATTTTCGTCTGTGGCAATCTTTTTGACAGCTTCATTTACGTCTTTCATGATGGGATCCATGAGTTCATTGTTTTTGCGGGCAACCGCACCGGTCTGACCGAAATTCTCCTGGAGAAATGTCTGGTATTCCCCGGTCTTCTGCTGCAGAGTCTCAAGCATCTGCTTTTTCTTCTCGTCACTGAGCATCAGCTCCTGCTGCTGCAGTTTCTGCTGCAGTTCACGGATTTCCTCCTGCATCTGGGTTGCCTTTTTTTCCTTGGCGGCACTGTACTGCTGAAGTTCGCTTTTTGCATCATTTACGCGATTGTACTCTTCGATGATCCGGTCGGAATCGATATAGCCGAATTTCATGTCTTCGGCATATACCATGCTTACGGTCAGCGCTGCAAGAAAGAGTACGAGATGTACTTTTTTCATATTTCCTCCAAAAGGTCCTGTTTAAAAATCTTTATTCATAATAAAGTGAGTTGTCCAGTCACGGGGGCCTTCCTTTTCATAGCCCAGGGCGTTTACATCGTTGAGAGGGACGGCGAAGTCAAAGCCCATCAGCCCAACCATGGGCAGCATCAGGCGGAACCCGAAGCCCGTGCCCATGTACATTGTCCGGCCCAGATCGCGCATCTGATTAAAGCTGTTGCCCGCATCAAGGAATCCGGCAAGATAGAAGGTCTCTTCAACAACGGGGAAGGAGATTTGCCCGGAAATGGTCATCATGTTGAGGTCTTCCTGAAAATCACTTTCGTTGTATCCGCGCAGAATACCGTCATAGTAGACCCCGCCCACTCTGAAGAGGTCGTTATACCCCAGTTTTACGTCATCTCCGTGCAGAGGATTTATCATGCCGATTTTCCCCTTTGTTCCCATGGTGAATTTCCAGAAAAGGGGCAGATGCCATTCGTAATTTACGATCGTCTTCAGGTAGTTATAATCACCACCGATACCACCGAGATATGCCGATACCCCGTAGGATGAGCCTCTGGTGGGAAAGGTCGGGCGGTCTTTGTCGTCACGGGTAAGATTCAGATACAGGCGGCTGAGAACCCCCGAGGCGATTACGTCGATACCCAGAAGGTTTTCTGTATCTTCATAATTGCGATTGTATTTGTCTTTCCCGATGAGATAGCGGAAGGAGCCGCTCCAGTAATCGTCGGGCCAGGAAAGACGCCGCCCCAGACCTGCTTCCACGGCAAGGCGTTCGTAATCGTAAATGTCATAGCGGGCATCTTCATAGTCGGCCTTTTCCCAGTATGTACGGCCGGTAAAACTGATCGGTTCGTTGAAAATCCATGGTTTTGTGAATTTTGCAGATATGAGATCCCGCTCCTGCTGATGCTGAAACTTAACATCGAGTTCTTCGCCGGCCCCGCGAAAGTTGGGGATCTTCACCGACAGGTTACCTCCGAAGCCGCCGTCGCCGCTGTAGGTTACTCCCGCCGAGAATTGGCCGAGATTATCCTTCTCCACGACGCGAAACTGGATGTCAACAACGTTTGAACCGCTGCTGCGGGGGAGAATATCCGGCTGAACGGATTTGAAATACTGCAACTGATTCAGTTCCCGAATGGAGCGTTTGATTGCTGCCTGACTGTAGATATCACCGGGGTAGATTCGAATATTGCGTCGGATTACCCGTTCGCGGGTCTTGCTGTTGCCGGCGATAATCACCTTACCCACAATGGCCGGCTTTCCTTCGGTGATGCTGTATATAACATCAACTGTATCATCGCGGTACTTCAGACGTGGTTCAACCCGGGAGTAGAGATAGCCGTCGTTGCGGTAGATATCGCCGATCTGCATATTCATCTGTTGAAATTTCTTCTGTTCAAACACATCCCCGGGCCGAAGGATTACCCCCTGCATCAGGCGCTGGTCGGAAAATACCTTGTTTCCTTCAAAGAAGACATTCCCCGCATAATAGCGGCGTCCCTCATCCATGGTGATGGTAATGCGCAGGGCCGTGCTGTCTTCGATGTATTCCACTGTATCATTGGCGACGCGGGCGTTGATGTATCCCTTGTTCTTGTAATACTGTTCCAGGGAATCAAGATGTCCTTCGTATTCTTTCCGGTTAAAAATTCCCCGGGAAAATATGTGCTTGCGGTCGGTCTTGAACTTCAGGCGCAGGCGCCGATCCGAGAAATGCTCATTCCCTTTAAAGATAATTTCATCGATGTAGATGCGTTCGTTCTCTTCGATTTTAAAGGTGAATATGCTGTAGCCTGATATGCTTGAAGGAGTTTCCTCTACCCGAACCTGTGCATTGGTGTAGCCTTTCTCGGCATACATCTTTTTGATGATGCGGCGGTTTTCAAAAATAAGCTGCTCCGTTGCGCGCATCCCCCGGGATATGCTCAGACTGTCCCGAATCCGCTTTTCGCTGAACTCATCATTGCCTTCAATCTCAATAAGATCGCAATAGGGGACCGGTTCCACCGTAAGGGTCAGGGCCAGTTTTCGGTCTGCCGTTGTGTCCGTACGAACTTCGATATCTCTGAATCGGCCTGTGGAATAAAGAGTGCGTACAGCTTTGGCGCCGTCCTGCGAAGTATATTCATCACCTGCAGAGAAAGGGAGGCTTGCAGATATCCGCTGTTCTTCCTCCGGGGATACTCCGTCGATCTGAATGGTTTCGATCCGCGCAGCCGTAAGCAGCACGGGAAGAAGCAGGACTAAGTACACTTTTCTCATAGAAACTCCGTAATTGACCGTTCCAACGTTGCAAGAACGAAAATAATATAATTGATACAGTGTTAGTTAGTTTTCCCGGTGTATTTTATTAATAAGTTTCTTTTTGCAAAGCCCAAAGCCTGGCCATTCGTAGATATGGCGGAAGGTTTTCCTTGCTTTTTCAGCGATGAAAGGTATACTGTTACAGAATTGTGAAAGGAGAAGGTATGCTGCGAAAAAATGTGGTTATTCCGATGGTTGTAATGGTCCTGTTCTCTGTTACAGGAGTATGGGGGCATTGTCAGGTCCCCTGTGGAATCTATGATGATAACGCCCGTGTCACTGCGATGCTTGAGCATGCGGTTACCATCAGCAAAGCGATGGATCATATTACGGAGCTCTCCGGTAAGAGTGATCCCCAGCAGGCTCAGCAGCTGGTGCGATGGGTTGTTACAAAGGAAGAACATGCAGAGAAAATTATCCGTGTTATCAGTGACTACTGCCTGACCCAGCGGGTTGATTCCGGTCAGAGCGATTATGTTGAACGTCTCAAACGGCACCATGCGGTGATGCGTGCGGCCATGAAAACAAAGCAGTACAGTAGTCAGGAATACGTGGACGATCTGAAACAGTCCATTGAGAAGCTTCTGAAATACTATCCGGCCCATCGCGGCGGCGGACGAAAGGTGCAGCGCAGTAAGAAGTAACAATGGTACATGTTGACGGATCCCTCGGTGAAGGAGGCGGACAGGTTCTTCGTTCCGCCCTGTGCCTCAGTATTCTTACGCAGACGCCCCTGCGGCTGAAAAATATTCGTGCGGGACGTCGTAATCCGGGCCTGCGACTGCAGCATACGGCCTGTGTTCGGGCGGCCGCTGCGGTGGCACAGGCGGAGGTTCGTGGCTGTCAGATCGGTTCGTCTCATCTGGAGTTTTTCCCTGCACGGGCCCGCTGCGGAGAGTGGCGGATTTCTGTTGGCAGTGCGGGCAGCGCGCTTCTGGTACTGCAGACGGTGCTCCCTGTGCTCCTTACATTGGCCGGGGAATCGACAATTCATGTGGTTGGCGGTACACATAACCCCAAGGCGCCGCCCTTTGAGTTCTTTCGGGATAGCTTCCTTGGCATTCTGCACCGTCTCGGAGCACGTGCAGAGGTCTCTTTGGAGCGCTACGGCTTTTTCCCGCGTGGCGGGGGCGGCGTAACGCTGCGTGTATCTCCGTCCCGCCTTTCCCCGCTGGAGCTTTCCCGGCGTGGAGCGCTCATTGGCATCAGTGCCGATATAATCAATCTGCGCCGTCCGGGAAATGATGCCGCTCTCCAGGCAGAAGCTGTGCGGCAGGTCTTTGCCGACGCTGATGTGAAGCGAACCGATTCGGGGGCTGTCGGTCCGGGCAATGCTGTTGTACTGCGGGCTGAATTTGAAAATTGTACTGCCGTGAAAACGGGAATCCTTCGCCGCGGTCGGCGGCCCGGGATTACCGCCCGGGTTACAGCTGAACGTCTGCAGGAATGGCTGCGGGGCGATACACCCGTGGATGCCCATCTGACCGATCAGCTGATGATTCCTCTTCTTGCCGGCGGGGGCGGGCGCTTTACCTGCCCTGCACCGACTCTGCACAGTACAACAAATGCTGCAGTGATTGAACGTTTTACGGGACGAAAGATTCGCTTTGCGCCGTCAGGGAAGCAGTGGGAGTGTACCGTTGGGGCGGGCAGATATACTTCGGGCGGATAGTTGCTGTTCCGATTTTATCAACAGGGCACGTTTTTCGCACCACTGCGTACTCCCACAGGGCCGGATTATTCCCGCGCCCGCCGAATAACTGCATCGATCCGGTCAATGAGAGCCGGATCCCCTTCAATCTTTTTTCCGATATTCTTTACAGCATGCACAACAGTGCTGTGATCACGGCCACCGAATTCCAGACCAATTGCTTTCAGGGAGAGGTTGCTCTCCTTTTTGCATATGTACATGCCGACCTGTCGGGCCAGAGCAACCTCCCGGCTGCGCCCTTTTCCCAGAATAAGTTTTTTGGCGACACCGAATTCTGCTGAGAGGGCAGTTACCACTTTCGGTCCGGTGAGAGTTCCTCTTCCGCGGGTTGAGGAGACGAGAAGTTCCTCTGCTTTTTCGGCGGTAATGGTTCCGCCGTGGATGGAGGTATGCGCGGAGAAACGTATAATAATGCCTTCCAGTTCTCCTGTGTTGCGCGGCCCGCGCTCGGCAATCAGGGAGACGGCATCTTTGGTGAGGCTGACATCGGCTTTCTCGGCCATCTTCAGGATAATGGCGCTGCGGGTTTCGCTTCCCGGCGCAGTGATACCTACGGAAAGCCCCCACTGAAAGCGTGTCAGGAGACGTTCCTCTATTCCCTTGAGAGCAAAGGGGGATGCCGTGGCGGTAAATATCATCTGTCGGTTCGATTGATGCAGAATGTTGAAAAGCTTGAAAAGCTCTATCTGGCTTAATTCCCGTGATGAAAACCGGTGAATATCGTCAATTAAAAGAGCATCGGTCTGGGTAAATGTTTTGTTGAAGCGTTCTATTTCTTTGGATCGCAGGGCGGTGTAGAAGTTTTGGTAAAATTCATCCGCCGTGGTAAGAATGATTTTCAGATTGGGCCGTTCCCGCATGAGCCGGTTTGCCGCTGCATGGAGGAGATGGGTTTTACCGCATCCGCTGTCGCCGTGAATGAAGAGGGGGTTGAACCGCCGGGCACCGGGGTTTTCCGAGACAGCAAGGGCGGCATTGAGGGCAAAATTCGTTTCATCGGAACCGATGAAGCTCTCAAATGTGTAGTTTTTGTTTACAGGATGTGCATAGGCCGGGGTTCTTAATCTGCGCCGTTCTCTGTCCCGGGTCTTTTTCTGAGATAGACCGGTATCGTCTGCATGGCCCCGGCTTCCTTTTTGGGGCGCACTGGGGGGAGAAACGTTTTCCTCCAGTGTAATGCGCACCTCCCGGACTTCTCCGGTTACCTGCCGGGCTGTTTCGAGTATTTTACGGGAATACTGAGTGTTCAGGGTTTCCAGGCCGAAGGGGTTGTCAGTGCGCAACAGAAGTATGCCGTTGTTGAAATACAGCGGTGTGAGCGGTTCAATCCATGCCGAGAAACTGATATCTTTTATCGAGATGTCAGTTTTGAGTCTTGCAATTGTTTTCGTCCAGAGTGTATTTTTGTCCAATCTTTTTCCCTGATACTGGGTCATTCTTCTTCTTCCCGGTACGTGGTGTACCTCTCTAAATATGTATTATTTGAGAGATGTTTGACAAAAGAGACGTAAAAAAAGCATATTTAGGTGCTGATTAACAGAATAATAATACGAATTCGAAGATAATTCAGGAGCAATTATGAAACGGACTTTTCAGCCTTCAAACAGAAAACGGGTGAATAAACAGGGCTTTCGCATACGGATGCAGACGAAGAGCGGGCGCAAAGTATTGAAAAGAAGACGTCTTAAAGGGCGCAAACGTCTCTCCGTTTCCCACTGAGTGTGAACTCTCTTAAAAAAGAGTATCGCTTAAAAAAACAGAAAGATATTGCCCGGCTGCTCTCAGAAGGAGAGCGGTGGCGGTGCAATATCTTTGCTGTTATATATGCAGGTAATGATGCAGGCGTGAACCGCTTTGCTGTTCTTGTGTCGCGTAAAAACGGTAATGCTGTGGAACGGGTGCGGATTAAACGAATCTATCGGGAAGTGTATCGTTGCAATTCCTTCAGCAGTGCTCACGGTGTGGATGTTATTATTCGCCCATATTACAATCGCAGGCACTGCTTTAAAGCGGCTGATGCTTGTTTTAAGGAGTGGTGCCGAAATGTTTTTTAAGCGCCTTCTCGGACATACGGTCTTCCTTTTTGTTCGTTTGGTCAAGGTTCTGTTTCAGCTGCATGACGGAACCTGCCGGTATCGCCCGACATGCAGTGTTTACACACGGGATGCTCTGGTGCATCTTCCACTTCATACAGCAGTAATTAAAATAATCAAACGGGTTGCCAGCTGCCGTCCCGGCGGCGGTTCGGGGTATGATCCGCCCGTAGAGAAAAATCGAGGTAATCATGAAAGATAAAAGTACGTGGATCGGTGTGGCCGTTATTGTTGCGGTCATGGTGTTTATCAATTCCAAAACCTGGTATCACCTGCGGGGGTATAAGCATCCCAGCGAGGTCACCGTCACTGCCGATACCTCTGCTGCGCCGGACAGGGACAGCAGCGTGACAGCGGGACAGTCCGGGACGGACTCCATGTCTGTGGATTCGCAGATACATGCAGCTCATGCGGCGGCCGATACCTCCGTGCGGTCCGGGGATTCTCTCCTGCCGCGTAATCCCGAAGATTCGGGGGCAGTGCGCACGCCGGAAACATTTGTTATCGAAAACAGCGTTCTTTCTCTGAGTCTTACTGAAAACGGAGCGGCCATTACCTCCGCCCGTGCTCTGAAATATTCCTACCGCGAGGATATTCCTCAGGAAGGAATTATTTCAATACTCGATACGCTGCGCGGCGGGATTGGTCAGATATCTCTGGGCGGCACCTATTTGGGCGATCACCTCTTTACATACGACTCTGCGCGCAGTGACAGTATGCAGGCGGTTTTTTCGACCTCCTTTCAGGGAAAAACCATTGAGAAAATCTTTGCTCTGCAAAAGGATTCCTACTACATCGATTTTTCCGTTCGCGGCGAGGCTCTGGACGGAACGGATATCGCCGTTGAGTTTCCCTCCGGTCCGAATGAAACAGAAGATCCCCATAATATGGGAACCCGTCTTGTGCCGCGGGAGTATACCCTCTATGATGCCGAGGGAAAAGTTCATGTGGAGCACCATAAGGATATCACCGAAGAAACCTTCACCGATGCCTATCGCTGGGTGGGGAACAAAGCAAAATACTTCGGCTACGCTCTGATCTTTGCAGAAAACACCCGCGCAGAGGTTACGGCACAATCCTATGCGGTGGATCCCTCTGCGAAGATCGGGCGCAATAATATCAATTATGCCCTGACTGTGGAGAGTGAAGCTTCCGGTGATGAGCAGAACTACTCGCTCTTCATGGGGCCGTCAAAGCTGGATATCCTCAAAGAGGCCGGTGTTGAGCTGGATAAAATGGTCTTTCGCGGATGGCATGTCCTCTGGCTTGATACGGTTTTTCCCGCCCTGTGTAATTTTGTTCTCTGGGTGATGGGAGGGATCTTTTCGGTTTTTGGTGATTACGGGGTTGCCATTCTGGGTATTACCCTGCTTATGAAACTTATTACTTTTCCCCTGACCCAGAGCAGTCTGAAATCCATGAAACAGATGAAGGATATCCAGCCGAAAATCCGCGCGATTCAGGATAAGTATAAAAAGGATCCCCAGGTGATGCAGGCTAAGCTCATGGAGTTTTACAAAACAAATAATATCAATCCTCTGGCCGGGCTCGGCGGCTGTCTGCCCATGTTTCTGCAGATGCCCGTGATGCTTTCGCTTTTTGTGGTACCCCGAAAGGCTATTGAACTGCGCGGTGAGGATACAATCCTTGCACCGTGGCTCAGTGATCTCTCACAGCCGGGGTCAATCCTTGACCTTCCCTTTGATATTCCCTTTTACGGTGATCATATCGCCCTGCTTCCCATCATTGCCTCAGTGCTGATGTTCTTTCAGAATAAGGATAATATTAAGGATCCCCAGCAGCGTTCCATGGTTATCATGATGCCCGTGATTATGCTGGTGATGTTCAACAACTTTCCCTCGGGGCTGACCCTGTATTTTGTGTTTTCCACACTCTTTCAGTTTTTGCAGCAGAAGTTAGTGAATACGGATACGCCGAAAGTAAAAAAATAAGCTGGTAGAATCAGACCGGTATGGTATAGTACAGTTTCGTGCGGGCACTTTCGGGTGCCCGCTTTGTATTACAGGGATAACCGATGATCTGTGAGGTAGTGATGACGTTTATGAAGACTGCAGGGATAGTTCTCTTTCTTACAGCCTTTGTCCTGGCAAAGCCGGAGTGGATTGAAGAGCGCCCCCTTTCCGGCAGCTGGTACATCGGTATCGGCTACGCAGACCGTGATGAATTTCCCCGTGAAGGGGAGCGCAGAAAAGCTGCAAAACAGCGTGCCCTTGCTGATATTGCCTCTGAAATCTCTTCAAAAATCGAAGTACAGGAGAATCTGGTCAGTACCGCTGATGACTCCGGGGTCACTTCGCAGCTGAAAGAGCAGATCAGAACGAGGGCTGCCGCGGATCTCAGGGAATACGAATTTGTTGATTCCTGGGAGCGCTTTGGAGATTATTACTGCTACTACCGTCTGAACCGCCAGGTCTGGGATTCCCTGGAGCGGGCCCGTCTGGACCGGGCGGAGCAGGCCGCGGAATCAGCCGTGGAAGCCGGTGACCGCGCCGTGGCAGACGGCAAAGCGCAGATGGGCTTTCAGCAGTATACGCGGGCCTTCTCCATTCTCATTCCGGTGCTGCATCTTGCCCCGCAGACTGTTATGGACGAAGAACCCATGGCGATGCGGTACCTTATTGAACAGCGTGTTTCCAATCTCATTGCGGCAGTAAATATTTCCATAAAGGAGCCATTTTGCCGCGGCGTACGGATGCAGTACAATCCGTCACGGGTGTACGGAACCTGCTTACTCAACGGTGTCCCTCTGGAGGGGTTTCCCCTGCGTCTTACGGGCACAAAACTTCGCTGTGATTCCCTCGGGCGGTTTCATGTGCGTCGTGAACTGCTCAGGGATGCAGATACCTTTTCCCTGTCCCTGACGGTTGAGCCCGATGATCTTGTTACTTCTTCAGCCGATGATACTGTCCTTACGGGTGCATGGCTTGCGGGCTTTAACTGGCCGCACCGCAGTCTGAGCTTTCTTTTTGAGCGTCCCGTTGTTCTCCTGACTGCCACAGAACGCGCCGATGGATATGGCCGGGATGAATCCCTCCTGCGGCAGACCGTTGCTGACAGCCTCACGGCAGCAGGCTATGGTCTGACAGATATTCCCGGTGAAGCGCATATCCTTCTTACCCTGAAAGGGGATACCCGCAGGAGCGGGGTTTTCAGCGGTGTCAAATTTGTCTACGCTGATATTTCATGGAATATTGCCGGTATGACCGGAAGGCAGCGCGGATCAGGACGTCTTGAGCCCGTAAAGGGATCCGGAAGCACCGTGGAGACTGCATCTGCTGCAGCCTACCGCAGTGCCCGGGAGGAACTTGCCGCGGCTGTTATGAATTGGCTGCGGCGCTGACGGTCTCTCTGCAGGGGATATTCCTGAAAATTTGTCCCCCCTTCTGCCATGACATATTTTGCAGAAAATCCAAAATTGAATACCTAACAAAAGGAATGTTGAATGGTTCGTATTAATGAGAATTACAACAAGCTTGAGGCGTCATATCTCTTTGCGGATATCGCACGAAAGGTGAGTGACTTTCAGGACAGTAATCCCGCCATGGATATTATCAAACTCGGTATCGGCGATGTGACCCGTCCCCTGCCCGATGCAATTATCCGGGCCATGCACGCTGCAGTTGACGAGATGGCTGATCCTGCTTCCTTCAAGGGCTACGGTCCCGAGCAGGGGTACGCCTTCCTGCGTGAAGCGGTTGCAAAGAACGATTATAACGGGAAGGGCTGCGATATCTCTGCCGATGAGATCTTCATTTCCGACGGTTCCAAGTGTGACAGCGGGAATATCCAGGAGATCTTCGATGTCAACGCAAAGATTGCAATTCCCGATCCTGTCTACCCGGTTTACCGTGATACCAATGTCATGGCCGGACGTACGGGAGAGATCAGGGACGGGCGCTACGAAGGAATCGTCTACCTCGACGGAAATATGGATAACGGGTTTGTGCCGGCTCTTCCCAAAGAGGATGTCGATGTTATCTACCTCTGCTACCCCAACAATCCCACCGGCGCAACTGCAACCAAAGAACAGCTGAAGACCTGGGTTGATTATGCCCGCGAAAACGATGCGGTTATTCTTTTCGATGCGGCGTATGAAGCATTTATTACCGATGATTCTCTGCCCCGCTCAATCTATGAGATCGAAGGGGCCAAAGAGGTTGCCATTGAGTTTCGCAGTTTCTCCAAAACGGCCGGTTTTACCGGTACGCGCTGTGCTTTTACGGTGGTTCCCAAAGAGTGTCGTGCCTTCAATGCGGCTGGTGAAAAGCAGATGCTGCACCCCATCTGGAACAGACGGCATAACACCAAGTTCAACGGTGTCTCTTATGTGATCCAGAAAGGTGCCGAAGCAGTCTACTCCGCAGAAGGTAAGAAGCAGGTGAAAGAGCTGATCGATTACTATCTGCGCAATGCTAAAATGATTCGTGATACTATGAATGAGATCGGTCTGCGTTGTGTGGGCGGTGAAAACTCTCCCTACATTTGGGTCGAGACGGAGGGAAGCTCCTGGGATCTTTTCGATAAGCTTCTCAACGATGCCGGTGTCGTCACTACGCCCGGTGCAGGTTTCGGCAAATGCGGTGAAGGTTTTATCCGTATCTCCGCATTCAATGATTACGAAAAAGTGGAAGAAGCCCTTGAACGCATCAAGAAGGCGTTTAAGTAGTTCACTTCTCTGAGCGGGACACATACGGGCTGCCTTTCGGGGCGGCCTTTTTGTATCTCTGCAGGTGCCCCGGTGCCGCTTAGTCCTTCAGCTGTGCCCGCTCGTTAAAAAATGTTTGTGCCCCCATGCGGGTCATAAGAAGAGCTGTGAGGATAACACTGGAGAGGATGGCACACATGATCACAATCTGATACTTAATTGCACTGAGCGGTGCGGCGCCAGCCAGAATCTGACCGGTCATCATTCCCGGCAGAAAGACAATGCCCATGCCCGTCATGGCATTGATCGTCGGGAGCAGGGCGTTTACGAAAGTACGTCGACGAATATCTGCAATGATTCGTTCCGGTCGGCCACCGAGCATGAGGGCTGTCTCGATCATGGGGCGCTGATCCCGCAGGCCCGTGGTTAATCCGGTCAGGGCAAGAGAGGCTCCGGTCATGGAGTTCCCGATGATCATGCCGGCAAGGGGTATAAAGGACTGCGGGCTGAACCATGGCGAAAGGGATATCACGGCACAGACAAAAAAGAAGAGACTTGCGGTGGTTCCCGCGGTCATGGCGAGGGCGACCATGGGAATCATTCCCGCAGGCAGCGCCCCGTCACTGCGGTGACAGACCGTATGCACGGCAAATGCTTCCATGACAGCAACAACGCTCAGGCTGATCAGGGGTGAGGGATGCTCAAAGAGAAACTGCAGGAGGTAGCCCGCTGCAGTCAGCTGCAGGGTCATGCGCAGTCCCGCAAGAAGGATTCCGGCATTGCCCCGGCGGTATTCCCGCGGAAGCAGCAGCAACAGGGCGATCACAAAGGTCCAGGCAATGCCGAGGCTCATCAGGGGGATATCCGGGACACCCTTATTCATGGATAACCTGCCCTTCGATCAGGCGAATTCTGTTGTGAGCAAAGCGTGCCGCCATCGCTGCAGAATGGGTGACCATGATCAAGGTACCTGCCCTGCGGCGCAGCTGCCGGGTTATGAGGGTGATAATTTCATCTTCCGTGGTTGTATCAAGCGCCGATGAAGGCTCATCAAGGAGCAGCACCGCCGGTTCCAGTATCAGGAGGCGGGCCAATGCCAGTCGCTGAATTTCACCGCCGGAGAGCCGCGTTGCGGGATGATCAGGGGGGTGGTGCAGGCCGACACCCTGCAGGAGTTCTTCCCGGGTTCTTTGACCGGGATCCTGCCGTTCGGTCCAGGCGAGGGTTGTGGTAAGGTTATCCATGATACTTCCTGCAAAGAGAGCGGGGTTTTGGGGGAGCATGGGGGCTTTTCGGCGCAGTGCAACGGGGTCCAGGGTGCTGATATCCTCTCCCTGAAAAGTAATTTGCCCTTCGCAGGGCGCAATCATAGCGTTGAGCAGGCGCAGAAGGGTGCTCTTGCCGCTGCCGCTGGGGCCGGAAATGCAGGTGATCTCTCCGCCGGGTATCTTCAGATGAGGTATGGAGAGGAAGCCTTTACAGCGGATGTTCATAAGTTCAAACACGGGGCCGTCCTTATTCTTATTTGAAACAAAACCGGGAACTTCTAAATATACTGTCTTGTCTGCATGGTTTTGCAAACGTCCTGAACAGATGGAGAGGTGTGTGTTTTCTCCCGTGTAATTATCCGGTCAGATCTCTTCGGCGAAAGGGTTTGCACCCGGCAATCTTCGGTACAGTTTTTTCAGTCCCTGCTGCATCCATGCCTTTGCAGGGATAAGCTGTCCCGGGACGGTATGCATAATTTATATTTACTGAAAATTTCATGAAGGAGACCAGTTATGGCAAAAGAAAAATGCGTTCTTGCCTATTCCGGCGGACTCGATACATCCGTAATGATCCAGTGGCTTATTGACACCTTCGACTGTGAAGTGATCGCTTTCTGCGGTAATCTCGGGCAGAAGGATGAGCTTGACGGCCTGGAAGAGAAGGCCCTTAAAACCGGTGCGGTGAAAGCATATGTAGAGGATCTGCAGGAGGAGTATATCACGGATTACATCTATCCCGTGCTTAAGGCCGGTTCGGTGTACGAAAACAAATATCTCCTCGGCACCAGTCACGGTCGCCCCCTCCTTGCAAAACGCATGGTTGAGATTGCCCGTGAAGAGGGAGCGACCATGGTTGCCCACGGTGCAACAGGTAAGGGAAATGATCAGGTTCGTTTTGAGCTGACTTTCATGGCTCTGGCGCCGGATCTGAAAATTATCGCGCCCTGGAAGGATGATCGCTGGAAGCTCACCTCCCGCGAAGAGTGCATCGAGTATGCCGAAGAGCATAATATTCCCCTGACCGTTTCCAAAGAGAAGATCTATTCCGAAGATGCCAATATCTGGCATATCAGCCACGAAGGCGGTGAACTGGAAGATCCCGGTAACGAGGCCCTGGATAAGGTCTTTACCAAGTCTGACCTTCTTGAGCAGGCGCCGGATGCTCCGGAATACGTGGAGATCGAATTTGAAAAGGGGGTTCCCGTAACGGTGAACGGCGAGTCTCTCGATCCCGTTGCTCTGGTGGAAAAACTCAATGCCCTGGGTGCAAAACACGCTGTCGGACAGATCGATATTGTGGAAAACCGTCTTGTGGGGATCAAATCACGCGGCGTGTACGAGACTCCCGGCGGAACGATCCTCTACGCAGCGCACCAGAATATGGAAGAGCTGACCCTTGATCGCGATACATTCCATGAAAAACAGAAGATTGCCCTGACCTATGCGGATCTGGTGTACGACGGTAAGTGGTTTACGCCGCTGCGCAAGGCTATCGATGCCTTTGTTGATTCCACGCAGGAGAAAGTCTCCGGCAAGGTGCGCCTGAAGCTCTACAAGGGTAATATCGTTCCCGCCGGTGCCTGGTCGGACAACTCCCTCTATGTGGATGAGCTTGCCTCTTTCGATGACGTGGAGCTCTACGACCAGAAAGATGCCGGCGGCTTTATCCGCTGCTTTGGTCTTCCCATGAAGGTTGAAGGAATGAAAGAGAGAAACGAGATATAAGGGTTTCATGATAGAGAATGATCACGGGCTGCCTGATTCAGGCAGCCCGTTTTAATTGGTGGAGGGATCCCGCGGGTGTATGTCCTTCTGCGGGTCCTTGCGTTGGGGGACTGGCGGGGACTGGCGGGCAGATCCACAAATGCAGCATCACCGTTTTTACTTTCGGCGCTGCGTTGAGGTTTTGCTGAAGGTGGATCCGCTGCGTCAATGCCGCCCATCTGAAAGGCTGTTACCGCCACGTTTATTTGGATCGACGGACCATTCCGGTTCGAATTGCAGCCCAAAAATCCGCAGTCTGCAGAGCATACACACCGGCGGTCCTTTATTTCAGGGATGGGCAGAGGTAGTAGATACCGGCTTTCGGGGTGGTATGTTTCTCAATATCTGACAGAGAGATCCCCAGAACCTGCGTATTCTGAAAGGCCCGTTCAAAAAAATCCGGTTCCTCCTCGCGGATAAAGGGGGTTTTCTCCGACAGGCCGTGCTCTTTTCTGATGAATGATTTTGCCCCCTGAATACCGGAGGTCTCGTCGATCAGGCCGTTTTCAAGGGCTTTCTCACCGGAGAAGATTTCACCTTCCGCCAGGGGGCGTACTGCGGTGGTATCCATACTGCGTCCCCGGGCAACATCCGCAACAAAGCGGTCGTGCGTTTCGGTAATCAGGTCTTCAAAGTAGCGGCGCTCCTCCTGTTTCAGGCGGCGATAGGGGCTTCCGGCATCTTTCAGAGATCCTGCTTTGATCGTGCGCATGCCAAGGCCGAGTTTATCCATCATCTCATCATAGCGGGGAAACTGCATGATCACCCCGATACTTCCGGTTAAGGTGCCCGGAGAGGCAAAGATCCGGTCAGCGGCACTGGCGATATAGTAGCCGCCGGAAGCAGCCACGGAACGCATAACCGCATAGACCGGTTTGCTGCAGGATGCCGCGGCCCGGTAGATTTCCTGGGAGGGGGCAACAGCGCCGCCGGGACTGTTGATATCCAGAAGTATCGCTTTAATGATGGGGCTTTGTTCGAGTTTGTCCAGGCGGGCAAGGGTTTCTTCTGAGTCATATATGACCCCCTCAATGGTGATGATTCCCACAGCGGGGCGTCCCATGGAACTGACAGAGCCGTAGGAGTCGAAGCTGTTCTTAAAAAGGGTTATCTTGATAATTGTAATAAGCACAGGCAGAATGAGAAGAGTAATAAGGAGAAGGGTATTTCTTTTTTTCATGGGTCAGTCCTGTTGGGGAATTGTGATTATGTCTCCCGGGTAGAGCGGGGTCTCTTTGGTAATATTATTGGCAATGCAGATGTCATTGACTGCAGTATTGAAGGTGCGGGCGATCTTCCAGAGATTATCCCCGCTGCGGACGCGGTATTGAATGGTTTCGCGCTCCTGTGCCGGGGCGCCGGATTTCGCTTTGCCCGGTATGAGAATCATGTCACCGGGATAGAGAGGGTCTGTTTTGCTCAAACTGTTCAGGGAGAGCAGCTTTTCCAGGGACACAGAAAAGGTTCGGGCTATGCTGTAATAGGTATCTCCTTTGCGTGCCCGGTATTTGATAATACCCCGGTCGGTGTTTTTTTTCTTTTCAGTGGAGCGGGGCTCTGCCTTCGTACTGTAGTACACCAGGGTGTCGCCGACATGAATAACCGGTACGGATACATCCTTGTTATTCCAGCGCAGCAGATTACTGAGGTTGACGCCGTGTTTCCGGGCAATACTGTACAGGGTCTGGCCGGAGCGGACAATGTGCGTCTTTTTTGTTCCCTTCGGTGTTTCAGACGTAGGGCGATCCTGCGTCGTCAGGTCTTCACGGGGCAGGAGGAGCGTATCACCAATGGAGAGGCGGGACAGGTCCTTATGGGGGTTCCATTTTTCCATGTCTCCCACAGAGTGCCCGAACCGTTGGCCGATGCTGTATGCTGTTTCTCCGGAGCGAACCGTGTAGTTTGCCTGATCGCCACCAGCTGTATCCGCGGAAGAAGGGGGGGCAGCGGTTTCGGATGCTCTCTGCGGAGCAGACACCGTGGAATCGGGGGTTTGTTTCCGTTCGTAGGCTGCCTCCAGCGTTTCGTCTGTATGAAGGATAAGTTTATCTCCAATGGAAAGACGGGAGAGATCTTTACCGGGATTCCATTCTTTCAGACGGCTCAGGGGTACGTCAAAAGAGCGGGCGATATGATATGCTGTTTCTCCGGCAGTGACCGTATAGATCCGGCGTTGTCCCATGGGAACGGTTTGTTGCTCGGTTTCTTCCACGGGAATACGGATTTTCTCTCCGATGGAAAGGCGGGACAGATTTCTGCCGGAATTGGCTGATTTCAGTTCCTGCAGGGAGATACCGAAGGTTTCGGCAATACGGTATGCCGTTTCGCCTTTTGATACGCGATAGGTCATGGAGTTTTTCCGCGATTCTGTGCGTTTCTCCTGTGTGTGAACCATTTTTTCGACATCCGCATCGGCTGCGATGGGAATAAAAATATACCGCCCTGCTATGATACGGCTGCTGCGCATGGAGTTGATCGATTTTATTGCCCGCACTGAGGTGTTGAACCGGTCAGCAATGGTGCCGAGATTATCTCCGCGCTGAATGCGGTAACGATACCATTTTACTTTATCGGCGGCGGTCAGGTTGTTATAGTATTCCAGGTAGGCATCCTTTGTTCCCGGCGGCAGGTAGAGGTTGACTTTCTTCATATCCGGCGGTGTGCACCATTTGATAATATGCGGATTCATGGAACGAAGGGTGTCGTAGGGTACATCGATACCCTTGGCAACCTTTCGCATATCTATGCAGTCTGAGACTTCGGCAACATCGAATTGATACACGGGAAGGGATGTGTCCGGGGTAAAGCCGAAGCATCGGGGGTTTTTGGCAATAATTTGGTAGGCTATGTAGAGAGGAACGTAGTTCATTGTTTCTCTGGGGAGAGAAAGATCCCAGTAGGAATGGCTGTCATCCCGTTTGATCTGCCGGCCGACGCGTCCCTCCCCACAGTTATACGATGCAAGGGCGAGGTACCAGTCTTCAAAGAGTCCGTAAAGACGGGTGAGATATTGCGCCGCCGCCTCTGTTGACTTGAGAGGATCCCGGCGTTCGTCAATCCAGTAACTCTGGCGCAGGTTGAATATTCGTCCCGTGGAGGGGATAAACTGCCATAAACCCGATGCATGGGCACGGGAGTAGGCCTTCATGTTAAAGGCGCTTTCCAGAAGGGGCAGGTACGTCAGGTCCGTGGGAAGGCCGTATTCAGAAAAAATGGAATCCATGAAAGGGCGATAGCGGTGCGCTTTGCCCAACAGGGTGTTCATGTAGCTTTTGCGCCGTACGGAAAGCAGGGCGATGAGGGCTTTGTCCACGCGGCTGTTCTGTTCGATGGAAATGTTGTAGTGGACTGTTTTACAATCTTTCGGAAGGATTGTTGTGTCCATGTTCATGGTATCCAGACTGGACATGATTGCTTCCAGCTGAATTTTTGTAACCACCGGGGATATTTTATCAGGGACAGAATCGAGGTAGACCGGAGGTGTTAAATGTGCGTAGAATGAACCGATACGGTCAAAGAGGCGAAGGGAATCCAGCAGGGCTTCCTGTTCGATACCTTCGCGGTTGCGCTCCAGAATTTCATAGGCCAGTTTGACAATTCGATGCCCCTCATCGTAACGCCCGTCAGCGGCAAGGTCTTCGGCAGTGGAAATCAGGGTGTCTGATATGAGTACCAGGCGCAGAGGTTCTTCGATAAAATAAATCCCCTTTGTGAGTTCGTCACCGCGATTTTGGAAAGATTGTTCCAGGGAGTCAATTGTTTTCTCCGTGGACCGGCTGCCGGGCTGCACGGTCGGCGTACAGGCCGTGAGTGCGAGGAGCAGTAAGAGTGACAGCATCGGAAAAGCAAGACGCCTCATCATGATATATACACCTGACCGTTGAATCCTGTTTCGGGTAAAATACGTTTCTACCTGCCTGAATATAAAGTGGTATATTTAAAAATTGCTAAAAGTTTGGTATCCTTTTATATTTGATATATTTTGGAATTTTGATAACTTCGTTGGTACGGTCATGGAAAAACGGCACCTCTTTCTTCTGCCCGGTCAGGGCGCTCACTTTCCCGGTATGGGGCATGACCTCTATGCGACGAATGCCGGCGGGTTCAGGGAGCTTCTTGCCTGTGCATCTCATTATGCAGAGCGTGATCTCTCTCAGCTGGGGCGGGATATGCCCGCACAGGAGTTTATTCGCTCGGCTGTTATTCAGCCCCTGATTACCGCTGTCACTCTGGGCTATGCTGAATATCTGCGCGGCGAAGGGCTCACTCCGGATTTTGTTGCGGGGCATTCCCTCGGGGAGATTACCGGTCTGGGTGTGTGCGGCGTGCTTTCGCCGGAGGAGACCATCGCTGTGTCCGCCCTGCGCGGTCAATTAATGGATCGTGATGCAGCAACGCTGCCGGAAAGCGGTATGTTTGTACTCATGTTTGTATCCCGTACGAGCGTGGAAGAAGAGATTGCCGCAGCAGATCTGGGGGAAAAGCTCTTTATCGCAAATATAAATGCACCGGACCAGGTTGTTATCTCCGGTCTGAAGGATGCCTTTGCTGAGCTTGACCGACGCCTTGCCTCCCGGGGGCGCTGTCGAAGCAAACAGCTTAACGTGGCCGGCCCCTGGCATACGCCTTTTCTTCGGGCGGCCCGAAATACTTTTGCTGCCGCGGCGGATCGGTTTACGTTCCGCGATGCTGCCGTTCCCCTGATTCTCAATGCTACGGGGGAAGCCGCTCTTGATGCCGGTGAAATCCGCCGACGTATTACAGATCAGCTCATTAAACCGGTCTACTGGGCAGATTGCCTCTGCGCGGGGGTTCAGCGCTATGGCTGCACGGATCTGTGTGAGATTGGTCCGGGCAGTATACTCAAATCCACAATTCGTTCCAACGGCCTGAAGCGTGATATACACAGTTATTACGGCTTCTCTGACCTGGAAAAAATCAGCCGTTTTATGGCAGAAGGACGGAGGCGGTAATGTTCACGGGGCTTGTGGAATGTACCGGTCGTGTTGAACGGGTACGAAACGGAGCGGGAAGCCGGGTGTTGGGAATCGTTCCGGCCGCGAAGGATTTCAACGTTCAGGTCGGTGATTCCGTTGCCGTGAACGGTGCATGCCTCACCCTGGAACAGCGCGAGGGACGGATCTTCTCTTTTCGTGCTGTTGCGCAAACCCTGTCGGCGACCACCCTGGGTGATCTGCGCCGGGCGGATACGGTTAATCTCGAGCGTGCTCTTCCCGCAGCCGGGCGACTTGACGGCCATATTGTACAGGGCCATGTGGACACCACGGGGCGTCTGGAGAAGATTGAAAAGACCGGCGATTCGTATCGCTGCACCGTTTCTGTTGATCCCGCATATCTTCGCTATATTGTCCGCAAGGGCTCCATTGCAGTGCAGGGGATCTCCCTGACTGTGGCATCCCTGACCTCCCGGGGGTTTACGGTTGCCCTCATTCCCCATACCTTTGAGCATACATCTCTGAAAGAGGCGCGTACGGGCAGCGCCGTGAATATCGAATGCGATATCCTTGCCCGCTATGTTGAACGTCTTATGACTCTCCCCGAAGAGGGTCGGACAAAATCTGATGACCCGCCGAACCTGCTGAATCTGCTGCAAAGGAGCACCTATTGAGATCCATAGATGAAATTGAAGAGATAATTGATATTTACCGTGCCGGTAAGATGGTGATTATTGTTGACGATGAGGACCGCGAAAACGAAGGGGATCTGGCCTTTGCCGCCGAATTCTCCACAGCGGAGAAAGTAAACTTCATGGCCCGTGAAGGGCGCGGACTGATCTGTACAGCCTGTGACGGTGAGATAATTGACCGCCTGCAGCTGCCCATGATGACGAGTAATAATACGGCCTATCTGGAAACGGCCTTCACGGTTTCCGTGGAAGCCCGCGAAGGCACGACCACGGGGATTTCCGCACAGGACCGCAGCCGGACAATCCGTAAGCTGGCTGATCCGGCGGCACAGCCCGATGATTTTGTTATGCCCGGGCATATGTTTCCCCTTCGGGCACGACGGGGCGGAACACTCAAGCGAATCGGGCAGACCGAGGGAAGCGTCGATCTGGCAAAGCTTGCCGGACTTCGGCCGGTATCGGTAATCTGTGAAGTTATGAGCGAAGACGGAACCATGGCCCGCCGTCCGGAGCTGGAGGTCTTTGGCCAAAAATATGATATTCCCATCATTTCCGTCGCGGATATTGTCAGTTACCGACGGCGCAGGGAATCCCTCGTCGAACGTATTGCCGAAGCGGATATGCCCACAAAACACGGCAATTTTCGCATAACCTCCTATGAGGATAAGCTGACGGGAAAGCCCCATGTGGCCCTGTCCATGGGAGATGTCGGTGACGGCGCGCCGGTTCTTGTGCGCATGCATTCTGAATGCCTGACCGGGGATGTACTCGGCTCCCTTCGCTGTGACTGCGGCAGTCAGCTCAATGAGGCCATGCGCCAGGTGGGGCAGGCCGGACGGGGAGCAATTATCTACCTGCGTCAGGAGGGGCGCGGCATTGGTCTTTCAAACAAAATTAAAGCATATCATCTGCAGGATCACGGACGGGATACGGTCGAAGCCAACGAAGAGCTCGGGTTTGCCGATGATCTGCGCGATTACGGCATCGGGGCACAGATGCTTGCTGATCTCGGTGTACAGCGGGTGCGCCTGCTGACCAATAATCCGCGTAAGATTGTCGGTCTGGAAGGGTACGGCATTACCATCGAGGAGCGTATACCCGTCATTATTGAACCCTGTGAACATAACGAGCATTATCTGAATACCAAACGGGAAAAAATGGGACATATTTTTGAAGAAGAGGACGGCAAATAAGTATGGCACAAATGATAGAAGGAATGCTGACCGGAAAGGGCAAAACCTTTGCCCTGGTTGTCAGCAGATTTAACGATCTAATTACTGAAAAGCTCCAGAATGGTGCTGTGGACGGTCTCATCCGACACGGTGTTGAATCCGATAATATTACCGTTGTTAAGGTTCCCGGGGCCTTTGAAGTGCCCCTGGCTGCAAAGAAGGCCGCTCGGTCCGGATCCTACAGCGGTGTAATCTGTCTGGGCGCAGTTATCCGCGGTGCGACGCCGCATTTCGATTATGTTTCCAGTGAGATTTCCAAGGGGGTTGCCCAGGTTGGCCTGGAAACGGAGGTTCCCGTTATTTTCGGTGTTCTCACGACGGATACAATTGAACAGGCTGTTGAGCGGGCCGGTACAAAATCGGGAAACAAGGGCTTTGATGCTGCTGTGACTGCAATTGAGATGGTTAATCTGATTGGTAAGATATAAAAAATGGATACCTTAAGTAAGAGACAAAAGCGTAAGGCACGAATTCTTGCACTGCAGGTGCTTTACAGTTACGAAAAGAACGAGGGCATTGCCCTGACCGAGGTCTTTGATGCGGTTTCACATATTCCGGAAGTGGATCTTGCCTCCAACGAAGGGCGCAGGTTTGCCAAAGAACTCTGCCTGATTGCAACGCGCCGCATGAAGGAAATTGATGCCGTCCTGAGCAGGCGTATGCCCAACTGGCGTCTGGAGCGGCTTGCCGCGATCGATCGAAATGTTCTGCGTCTGGGTGCGGCGGAGATGGTCAGCTCCTGCGATACGCCGGTTCCGGTTATTATCAACGAAGCCGTGGAGATTGTCAAGGAGTACGGAACCGATGATTCCGCCGGGTTTATCAACGGTGTTCTCGATGCAGTAAAAAGTGAAATATCACAGGAAATACAACTTAAAAGTGAGTAAGGAGTAGCAGAGATGAAACAGAGCATTGCCTACCGGTTAGCCGCCGGTGTTGTTTTTATCATTGCCTTTGCAGTTTTTTTCAGCACCATGGCTCCCTCAGTGTCCTTCTGGGACTGCGGTGAGTACATTGCGTCAAGTCATATCCTGGGGATACCGCATCCTCCGGGCAATCCCTTCTATATAATGCTGGGGCGATTCTTCTCCATACTTCTGGGAGGCACCGATTTTTCTGTCGCTCAGCGTATTAATCTGATCTCCGTACTTTCGGCATCCTTCAGTGCACTTTTCATTTTCCTGATTATCGGCCGTGTTCTGCGCGCAACCTGGGGGGACCCCGATACCTGGAAAAAATGGATTATTACGGTTGTGTCCGGTATGGTGGGTGCCTTCTTCGGTGTATTCAACTACACCTTCTGGTTTTCCGCGGTGGAGGCCTCGGTGTACATCCCCTCCATTCTGACAATACTGATCAATATCTATATTGCCCTGGTCTGGGCACAGTCGAAGGATACGAACCGCGACCGCTATCTGCTGCTTTTTACCTATGTGGCGTTCCTCGGCGTCGGTATTCACATGATGGCACTCTTCGCTCTGATCCCCGTTATGGCCTATGTTATGGTGGTGGATCCGGCCATGCGCCGTGACTGGCGTCTGTGGTGTGTTGCCCTCCTTCTGGGCAGTGTGGCCTACGGGGTTTCGGCGTTCATTTTTATTGCGCCCCTTCTTTTGGTGATAACCCTCATCTACGCCTATGTTCCCCTGCAGATCAGCCGGGTGGTGAATGTGGTCCTTGCCTTAAGTGCTGCTGTCGCGACCTACATGAATGGTGATATCATGAGCATTATTGTCTTTAGCCTCCTTGCGGCAGTGACCCTTGTTGCCCTGTTTTCAAAAGAAAAACATGATGTCTCCCTGCGCAAATGGCGCTTTGCCTACTTTCTGGTGCTCTTTTCGCTCCTGGGCTATTCCGTGCATATCTTTATCCCCATTCGGTCCGCCAAAGAACCGGCCATTAACGAAAATCATCCCACTGTGCGCTGGGGCAACGATAAACGTGCTGTCAAAGCCCTGGAGGATTTTAAAGAAGGACTTTCAGCTGAAGTAACGGTGCAGAAATCATACAAAGAATTTCTCCGGGCTGTGGAAAATGCATCCGCAACCGCTGATGCCTGGGACCGGCTGAAGAACTCTCTTATGAAATCGGAGATGAGCCCTGCACAGGCCTATGCCTCTTTTACCGCGGCTGTTGACAGTACCGCTGTGGAAAAATACCGCAGTAATTTCAGCTCCGCTCTGGAAAAGCACGGTGCCATGGACAGTGCCTACAATTCCTACATCGATGCAGTGAAGGCGGACATGTCTTCTGACAGCATTGAGCAGCATTACGAACAATTTATTTCGAAACTGCGCGAAGACAAATATGCTTCAGTTCGGGATGCCTTTCTTGCCTACATCCGCAATGTGCGCGAATCCTCCCGGACCGGCGAGGCATACCGCTCTTTTGTTCTGGCAAAAAAGAACCGCAAAAGCAGCACCGCCTGGGCGTCATTCATGGAAGAGCTTGCAAAGGTTCCCCGGGCACAATCGGCGTATGATGCGTTCCGTGATGATATTTCGCAGTATCCCGCCCTGGAAGAAACCTACGGCGATTTTGTCGCAGCAGTTAAAGAAAACAGCAACGCCGCTCTGGCAGAGAAAATTGCTTTTGAAACGGCCGTGGAAAATTTTACCGGCCCTGTCAACAGTGCGTACAATCATCTTATGACTGTCGTGTCAAAGGATTCTCTCCTTGACCGGCTTCATGAAGATTACATTGATGATGTAAAACTCAACTATGTTGCTGAGGACAAGTACGAAGCCTTTACGGATGCCCTTGCAGAGGACGAAAAGGGCCGGGCGGCCTGGAAGCGTTTTCAGAACGCCCTTGCCGCAGCGCCGGGGCTGGGAGAACAGTACCGTCGCTTTGAAACAGCTATGGAACATGTCTCCCTGACCGATATTCACTGGGATGATTTTCGCAATTTTCTGGAGCGTAAGCAGTATGGGTCGGAATCCATGATTACGCGGATGTTTCATCGCCGGGGAGCGTTGACACGCCAGTTCGGCTTTGATGGACACATGGGGTTTCTGGGCTTTCACCTGACCCAGTTTTTCCATTTTAATGACGACATCAATACAGATCGGCGTGGGTCTTCGGCGGATGAGAACTATGATAAAGGTGCCCGCAGCAGCAACTCTGTTCTGGGTACTCCCTTTCCGCAGAACTTTTTCTACCTGCTTCTGTATCTCATCCCGACGGCCATTGCCCTGTGGGGTATTTTCTTCTGGTATTCCCATAATCGGTCGGCCACGGTGCTTCTTGTAATACTCTTTGGCACCACAACCATTGCCTTCGGTCTGTACATGAATTTTGCAGACGGAACCCGCGCCGACAGTCGGCGTGATATCAAACGGCAAGAAGATATGGTTGCCCGGTGGGAGGATCAGCTGGAACAGTATGAGCGCTATCGCGAGCAGGCTTTTCAGAACCCCAATGTGGATGTGGGCCAGGTTGAGCAGGTAATCCGTCAGCTGAAAAACAATAAGCCCACCGTGGATACGGTGCACCGTGAAGTGCGAATTCGTGATTATTTCTACACGGCGGGGTTTGTGTCCTTTGGCCTGTGGCTCGGCCTTGCCGTTGCGGGTATTCTCTATATTCTCTTTTATTCCTCTGCGGCGACAATCAGCGGCGTGGCTGCTCCTGCAGCAGCGTTGGTGTTTCTTTTCTCTCCGCTTCTGCCGCTGACGCAGAACTATGCGCAGAACGACCGGACCCACGACTGGATTCCCTACGATTATGCCTATAATCTGCTGAATTCCTGCAAAGAGGATGCGATTCTTTTTACGAGCGGTGACAACGACACCTTTCCCCTGTGGTTTATACAGGAAGCTGCCGGTGTCCGCACGGATGTGAAAGTGGTGAATTTCTCTCTGCTGAACACCAAGTGGTACATTCGCCAGCTCAAGGATATTCAGCCGCGGATCGATCTTTCCTACAGCGATTACGATATCGATACGATCAGCTACTCTATTAACGAGACCGGTCGTGATCTGAAACAGGGGGAACGTCCCGAACCTCAGACCCTGGACAAAGCAGGCCTGACGGTTCGCTATCCCACGTATGATGAAAAGTCTTACTTCTCTGTGTCAAACAAAATGATGCTGGATATTGTCAACGAGAATTTTGATGAACGTCCCATCTATTTTGCCTTTGGAACACGGCGCAGTGACCTCATGGGGCTTGCTCCCTATCTGGAAACCCAGGGAATGGTGCGGCATCTGAAGAAATCTCCCCGTCAGGGTATGGATGTTGATCGCACGAAATATCTCCTGGACAGTGTGTATCAGTACCGCGGTATTGTCGGTGAAGATACGGTCTGGAAAAGTGAGACAGCGGAAAAAACCGTGCGCCATTATGTGTACACCTATTTCCGCTTTGTCAATGAGCTGACCGGAGTAGACCAGATCCGTCAGGCAGAACACCGTATCCGTCAGATGGAATCCCATATTCCGCAGCTCGAAAACTCTGTGGAGCGTATGCAGGGTAATCCGGAACAGTACGGTCGGGAACTGCAGCAGGCGCAGCAGCAGCTGACGCAGTTTCGCGGGCAGAAGACCATGACCGAGCGCAGACTGCCGCAGCTGAAAGAGCGTCTTGCCAAAAATGCTGATGCGGGAATCTCCTACATGGACAAGGCCATTGAAATCCTTCCCGGGTTTCCCATGTCCTATCAGGTGAAGGCTGATATCTACTTTGTCAGCGATCAGGACTCTCTGGGACGCGAGACCCTTGCCCGGGGTATTGAGATGTGTGAAAGCCCTGAAGATAAAGAACTCTATCAGGATCTCTATCAGAAGCTGGTGGAGGCCGGAGAGATCGAAAAGGCGGAAGCTCTTATGGATGAGGCCAAAGAGCAGATGCCTGCAGGGTACGAAATGGAATAGCGTTGCAGGAAACGTGATATACCAGGGGAGGCCGCGTGTCTCCCCTTTTTTATGGAGGGTTCATGGGTAAAAATAAAAAGCAGCGAAAAGGATCAGCGGGATTGAATAAAAAGGAAAGTGCCGCCTGGCTGGAAAAGAATGGGCGCCGTGAGGATGTCACGGTTACGGCAAGCGGTCTGCAGTACCGCGTGGTGGATCGGGGAAACGGAGATGCCGTGCAGATTGATTCCACCGTGGAGGTGCATCAGCGCATTTGCCTGATTGACGGTACGGTGATTGCCGATACCTACCGCAAAAATGCACCGGATACCTTTGCTGTGGCAGAGGCCGTGGACGGCCTGAAGGAGGGCCTTCTGACAATGCATGCAGGAGATCGTTTTGTCTTTACCGTTGCGCCGGAGCTGGCCTGGGGGCGGCGGGGAACCTCCACTATCGGGCCATGGGCGGTAATCATATTTGATATCCGCCTGTTGCAGGTGCTGTAAGTATGCCGCGAATCGCCCCGGCCCGGTGCGAAGCAACCTGCAATACTGCCTGCTGCAGCCGCGCCGCAAGCGCCCGACGGCCGCAGATTCCCCTGACACCACGGGAGGAACACCAGCGCAAAAGAGCATTTCCCGCACTCATGGCAGCACTTTCCTCGCGTAAATTCACCCTGACCCCGGGGCTTTCTCTGCGGCTCTGGGCATGTCCGGGGCGTGCTGTCTGCACTCAGACCGGCTTTGCTCCACTCTTCTGTACCATGTATCCGGTCCTGCCGGTACCTTCACCGGCGGGAAATTTTCTGGGGCGGGAGCGTATCAGTCCGGAGCTGTTGCGGGCAGAGCGTGAACCGGAGGAGCTCTTTTGCACGGTTGCCCGGGATCCCGCCGTTATCCAACTCTTGAATGAAAAGGCGCGAAATATTTTGCAGGATCAATGGATTCGGGCAGAGCATATTGCCCTTGCCCGCTGCTGGTTTCAGCTTCTGCGGGAGTATGGCTCATGCAGAAATGATTCTTCCCATACAATTGCCGCCGGAATGCGCCGTTTTGCCCTGAGAACGCTCCTGCAGAAGGAACTGCGCCATGTGCGGGGAGCGTGGCGCAGAGATGCGCTGGATTTCTCCGCCATCTGATACATGTCTTCTCCTGTTTCTGACTGATTCATTTTTACCACTTCCACGATTTCGTCTTTAGACAAAAACATGACAGACGTAACTCGCCTCTGATGTTGTACCGAAAACTTCTGACCTAAAATCCGCAGTTACGGGTTCATTGTTTTTCCATGAACTTGTTTATCAATGATTTGGAACGGTATTGATTTGTACCCATTCGGTGAATGTATTTATATCCATTACCCCGCATTGATTCACCACCAGGCCAGGCGGACACGAGACCGCGCCTCTACAGGGTGTGTGCGATCCTGCAACCGGGGCTTTAAAGCAGGGTCTGTCTCCACCTGCGCGATACCGCCCCCACCCGCTGAACCACTGAGCGAAGGGCAGATACTGTTCTTTCGGCCATGATCGAGTCATGGTGTAATACAACGTGGGAGGATCGAAACGGCCTCCCCAATCAAAGATGTCTCATTTGGTCGTATGGGAGCCAACCCCCATGAATGGCATTTTGGTTTTTTTTCTGCCATGGGAAAAGGAACTGCCCCGTCGGTGGCAGTACCGACATATCGGCGTGAGCCGAGTTATATTGGGGCATCAATCCCGCTCCGATCACTTCAAAATATTCGAAAATCAGATCCAACTGCCGAATCAAGGTCTGATGTTGTACCGAACGTCTGATAGTGTGAGACTGTCATATTTTTGTGTAAATGGATTTGCTCAGAAGGATGTATCATATAATATGAT
>JBNJDQ010000013.1:0-33863 GCA_051745065.1 Fibrobacterota bacterium | reverse complement strand
TGACTCACTGCAACTCTTACTCTCCCGGGACAGCGGAAAAACATACAGTCCTCTGCAGACACTTGCCAATACGGGAAGTGCAACCATTGTCCCCCCACAGCAGATCAACTCCCGGACTGTCCGCCTCAAACTCCGGGGATCACAGCAGAGCGCCGAATCGGATCTCTTTGCAATCCTGCCCCTGCATACTATTACGGGCAGAATCAACGTCACGCAGGAGAATGTTACCATCACCTCCAGCGGCCCCCTTGAAACCCGTACCCGCAGTGATAGGGCAGGAAACTTCTCCCTGACGGGCCTGCCGCAGGGAACATACAAACTGCATGCAGCCTTTCAGGGCTATGGTTCGGACACGCTCAGCGTACCTGCAGATACCGCGGACACCGTGCATCTTCCCATACATTACCCGCATCCGGTTCTCTCCCGGGAAAGTCTCAGTGTATCCCTTTCCGACAGTATGACCATAACCGACTCTCTGCACATCTCCAATGCAGGAACTCTTCCGCTGCAGATACATACGCGAATGGCCCCGCGCAGCAGAAAGGATACCCTCCCAAACCTTCTGGAAACCTTTGAAGATGCACTCGGTTCCCGATGGGATACCACCTACACCAAAGGACATACCATCACCCTGACTCAGGACACCCCCTATCACGGCAATTCGGCACTGCGGCTGACCGGCGGATACCCCCACTCTTCCGGGGAAGGCCCCATACTGCGTCTGGGAGATGACCTTTCACCGTCAGTATTCTCCTACCGGGTCCGCTCCGCTTCGGCACAGAGAAATGACGCATCTATGCGTATGGGGGAAGTAAATACGGCCATAGCGAAGGTAACATTTGCAGAAAACGGACAGATTCAGGTGAACGATGCTGACCTGTGCCCCTATGAAGCAGATCGCTGGTACGGGATCCGCCTCACCATGAACCACCGTTCATCCACCTTTGATATTGAAGTTGATGACTCCTGCGTCGCCCGGAATATCCCCTTCCTGTTTTCCTCCCCCGGCACCGTTGAAAAAATCTACTTTTACAACCGGGACAGCTCCTGTTCCGACTGGGATAACATACGCCTGGACTACGACTGGGTCGATGCCGAACCGTTCAGCAAAGAGATACTGCCGGGAGACTCCTCTTCCCTTGCAGCGCTCTTTCGGGGACATCTCTTAGCGCCGGGTTTCTATGAAAAAGATATGCGTATTCAAACCAATGCTCCGGGCAAACTTTCCCATCTGAGCCTGCCCGTACAACTTTCCCTGGGCGAGGTATCAGGTATTAGCGCACTTAGGGACACAGTGGATTTCGATACTGTGTATCAGAATTTTTCCGATACCGTGGAAATACTCCTTCAGAACACGGGCAATACCGCCACCATGGTTGACAGTCTGCGCATTGGTCCATACCGATCACAGGGCTTGCACCTCCTCACAGATGGCCCTCTGGAGCTCCCCCCCTTTGGAGAAACCGTACCGGTACGCCTTGCCTATATCCCCCGGGATACGGGCTGGAGCAGGGGCAAACTGGAATTGTACGGTAAGGGTGAATCCGTTCCTCAGCACGAAGTCCCTCTTCGCGGCTACTGCCGGAAAGCTCCCTATATCGTCGCAAACCGGGACTCCATCACCCATATTACCTCCTACTCGCCCCTCCCTTCCGGCACCGCGGGAAAACAGCACGACCGCCTCTCATTTTCCTTGGCCAACACCGGAATGGAGCCCCTTGAATACAGCATATCAAGCGCTTTAAAAAGCCGTTCAGAACCTTCACTCTTCTACGGATTTGAGAACGACAGTATTCCTCTTTCCACCACTGTTCCTTCAGCAACCTATCTTGATTCAGCCGATGCACTATCGGGCAGTGCTTCTCTCTGTATGACCCGGGAGGGAACCCTCAGCATCATACCTGCAGCGCCTGTGCGAATGCGCGTTTTCCGCCTGAGTCTGGACTCCCTCCATGCCACTGCACGTATCACCTTCTTCATGAATACGGAAAAGATGAATATTGATATCCGGAATACGCGACAGGCCTGGCGTGTCTCCGGTGATACTCTCTCCGGAAGCTATTCCAATCCTGTCCTGCCCCTGCAAATCCGTTTTGATTATGCCAGGAAAGAATACGAAATCATGGCCAATGACTCTCTGCTGATGGACAGGATTCCCCTGAAAGGAATGCAGAAGATTGACTCCGTGCAGATCTATAATACCGCCGGCGGAATGCGCCTTGACAATATTCTCCTGCGCGAAAGTCTGACGGAGCTGTCACCCCTGACCGGGACTCTGCCAGCAGGATCTGAAGAAGATATTCGTATGCGCATCGATAAAAAGGGGTTTCTCGACGGAACCGAAAAGGACACCCTGATCATTGCAAGCAACGCAATCAACCACGACACCCTGCGCATCCCGCTGCACATTCGGGGAATAGAAGGACTTACCTTTTCTGATTCCAGCCATACAATCACTCCCTTTCGACCGGGAAGGGTTCATCCGGTTATGGTGGAGAACAGAACCTACCAGTGGATTAGCGCGGACAGCGCGATCAGCAGTATCCCCTTCTGCACTCCCACAGCTATTCCGGGATCCCTCATCCCTCCGCATTCCTCATGTCCGATCTATATAAACCATGCCCCCGGCCCCGATGCTCTCCCGCGGGAGGGGCACCTTCTGCTCTTCTCCAATGAGCACTGCGATACCGCAAATATTCGCTTTAACGACGCCCCGGGGCCGCCGCTGTCCGTTACCCCTTCCCTGCTCACAGATACCCTCATGGAGCACACCCGCTTTTGCGACAGCTTTACCATCGTCAATCATGATACCGCGGCGCATACCCTTGTCTTACAGGAAGAAGCACTCGGCACAAACACTCCGTCCACGACCACACCCTATCTCACAGATCTTCCCGGTGAAATAACCATCCCGCCAAAGGACTCCCTGCGGATTCCCCTGACCATTGATAAACAGCGCCTCACCCCCCTGCCGATCCACCGGGTGATCTCCGTAACAGACAGGGCAAATCCCTCCCGGCGTATACCCTTTCACCTCTCACTCCGCCGTAAATCCGGCCCCAGTCTCTTTGTTTCTCCCGATACCCTGACAGCAACGGTCAGGGAAGACTCGGGCGGTGCAGCAACCATGCTGCAGCTGCAGAATACCGGTACAGAGGACTTACGGATACTGGACATATTCAGCACGGATGATGCGTTTCGCACAAGCTTTACCACACAATACGCTCCCGCCTGGATAATCGCCCCCGGTGAAAAGACATGGTTCTCCGTGGGAACCCGCTTTCTCTCCCCCGGGGATACCCTGCAGGACTTTTTTATCCGCAGCAATGACACGACGGACTCCCTGCATCGGGTTTATCTCAGGCCTGCCGTCCAGGCTCCGGCAGAGATTTCCCTTTCCGACAGTCTCCTCACGCTCACTGCGGCCGTACCGGACGAGACAGAGCCGCCGGTGAGCCGGGACAGCCTGCAGATCACCTCGCACGGCGAAACACCTGCAGATCTGCGAATCATTCCGCGCGCCCTGAACCCTGCCGATACCTTACACACTGTCTCCTCCCCTGCCTACTTTGATTTCGCTGCAGGCTTCGGCCTCTGCTCCCTGAGTACTTCCTATGATAATCAGGTCTCCCTTTTCTCGCCAACGGGGACACCCGGGGACAGCGCTCTGGAGATATTTCACAGCGGCGGGATCCTCCACGTCCCTCTCAGCCCGAACTACCCACGCACCCTTTCGTTTCAATTTCTGCCGCAAACGAAGAACTACGGTCTCTCACTCATAGCCATATCCGAAGACAGTACGCGCCGGCAGCTCTTTGAAATCAGCCACCGCTTCGGCATTGTTTCAGACAGTGATACACTCCCTCTCTTTGCACAGCCCGGCCGCTGGAACACCCTGGCCTTCACCCTTATTCCGGAGCGGAATACCCTTCACTGCCGTTTTAACGGCTCAGAAGAAGCTCTCAAGCTGTACGCGGATATGTTCCGTCCCGGAGTAAAAATCACGGAGCTTCTGTTCAAAACCACTGAATCGGGTCAGCGCATAGGTCTTGACGATATCTCCCTGGGCAGCAGGTTTCCCGCAGTACGCCCGCAGATCCTGCACATGGATCCGGGAGACAGGCAGACAGCAGCAGTGAGCTACACCGCCTTTGAACATAGTCTTCCCGGTACGTTCCGCACCATCTTTGACATCATGGAGGGCCCATTCCGACGGGGAACCTTCAGTGCCGATCTGACCATACCGCCCGTCGATTCCGCCCTGATAGTATCACAGGATCTGGATTTCGGCACCCTCGAAATGGGTGAGCTATGCCACCGCACCTGCTCTCTGGAAAATCACAGCAACGACACCCTTGAATTACGCTCCTTTGATATTCAGGGAGGCTCCTTTTTTTCTGTACCGCAAAAGTTCCCCGTGCGAATTCCGCCGGACAGGGGGGCACGTATCCCCATAATCTTTCAGCCCACATCCAGAATTCAGGATACGGCCCTGGGCATTGCCACAATGACCCTGCGGGACACCGTAATTATTCAGGATACCATCTCTCTGGCGGGCACAGGTCGGGGGCCGGCAGCACTGAGATTCTTTCCCGACAGAATCGTTTCCACCATCGTGCCCGGCGGAGACACTCTGCGCCAGAGTTTTGCCGTAACAAACCCATCTAAGCTCAACCACAGTACAAAACACAGATCCGCTCTGACCATCCCTCTGTCTGTCCGGGACAGCCAGGTAACCTACCGCGGACGGAACTATCCCCTGCGATTAAACGCCGATGATTACACCTGTACCCACGCAACCTATGAATGGAATGCCCGCCCGGACTCCGCCGGGAAGATAGCTTTTCCAAAAGATATGCCCGTAAGACGCGCCCTCTCCCGGCCCTTTCTCTTTGAGGACAGTCTCTATCAACACATATACATCTATCCCGAAGGTTTTATCGCCTTTGACTCTGCATCGGATGGCGATATTCCCCATAAAACCGTCAGTGCCCTGCATCACTTCGTAAAAGATCCTCCTACGGCCTATCCCCTCATCACTGACAGCAGCAGTATCTGGTTATACCATGATACCGCCGGAGCTGTTCTGGAAGTATTCAACGTCAGAACAAAACATGATACACCTGACCTTCCCCGCAATCATTTTCGTATTCATCTGGATTCGGGCGGGGACATCCGCATCATGTATCAATACTGCCAAATGCATAACGTTGCCAATAAGTGGGCGCATACCCTGCGCAATTGGTTTGGCATCAATCTTCTGGATATAACAGAAGCCCTGTGTATGATCCCTCCCATGAATACCAATCCAAAATATACCGGCTACCGCCTTCAACGCAGCAGCAGTATTGCATCAATACAGCATAACGGCGTGTCTGTAGCCGGAGGTGAGACAGCCTTTGCGATACTCACAGGGGCGGCCCCTGATACAGCATCACAGGGCTGTTATCCCCTTGAAATATCAACCTATCACGCAATTGACACCCTGCCCAACCCGCATATCACCCCCTGTACCCTCTACGTGGATACGGCTGTTACCATGGACAGGCTGGAACTAACCATGGACTCCGCCTATTCCCGTACCTATTCTCTCTCCCCCGAAGGAATGCTTTATATACGACGATCTGAGAAGCAGTACATCGGCGTGTCGTTGGATGAATACAATGAAGATCTTCCTCATTTTTACCGGTGGCTTACCCGCGGCGGTATTACAGAAATTGCCCGACCGGATTCCGCCGTTACCAGTGTGACCACCGCAGGAAACTGCCGGATTGAAGCCATTTTTGAAAAGCCCGAGGGAATTCATGACACTCTGCCCCGACTTCCGGAATCGGTTCTCTCGATCCGCCGCAACCCCGCCCTACTCTCTGAAGGCCGGGCGGATATCCATATCCGGCTGAAAAAGGAGGTAGTGCAGGGAAAGCTGATCGTCGTCGATCCATTGGGAAACACACTTTTCAGCACGGACCTTGCTCCCGGTCACAGTCCGGTCCGTCACATTACATGGAACCTGAGGAACCGTTCCGGACGCAGGGCTGCTCCCGGAACCTACGCACTCTTTCTGAAAGTCCGCTGTGCCGACGGCACCGGAGGATGGGCACGCAGTCTTTTGGGCGTGGAGGCTGAATAAGGACATTCGCGAAAATGTATATTGAAAGAAACAGAGAAAGGAGCAACCATGCAAACCCTTCATGAAACATTTATCCAGACCGCCCGCACCCATACAGATGCCATAGCCGTCCATGACCGGGCAACCAATCAGGATTTCACCTACAACAGACTCCTGACTGCTGCCATGATACTGGCAGACAGAATCCGCCACAGTCGGGATTCCTTTATCGGTATACTCATGCCTTCCTCCGCCGGAGGAATCATCTCCACCCTGGCGGTTCTCATGGCCGGCAAAGTTCCGGTCATGCTCAATTACTCCACGGGGCTGCAGCGAAACTGCACCTACGCCCGGGATATGTGCGGTTTTTCCACGATCATATCCTCGCGAAAACTATTGGATAAACTGGAAGTCCCCGTTATGGAGGATATGCTCCTCATTGAGGATATCCTCAAAAAACTGACTCCCCTGCACAAGCTTACGGGGGTGTTCAAAAAGAATTTTGCCGGATTGTTTTCGGCCTCACCGGATCCTGATGACACCGCTGTAATACTCTTTACCAGCGGCAGCGAAAAAGAACCCAAGGCGGTCCAGCTGACACACAGAAACATCCTGAGTAACGTGGAGGATATCAATACAACCTTTGCATTCTCAGACCGGGATGTGTTCATGTCCCTGCTGCCCTATTTTCATGTCTACGGCCTGACAACAAACTTCTGGCTCCCCCTGCTGAAAGGGTGCAGTCTTGTGGCGGAACCCAATCCTCTGGCGTATCGTTCAATTGTTTCGGATATTCGCCGCTATAAGGCAACGGTCATTGCTTCAACGCCGACCTTCTTCATGGGCTATGCCCGACAGGCCCAAAAAGATACCTTTGCCAGTGTCCGTATTGCCATGGCCGGCGGAGACAGCCTGCCCGCCTCCCTCATGCAGGAATACCGTGAAAAATTCGGTCTGGATCTCCTGGAAGGGTACGGAACCACGGAAACCAGCCCGGTCATTACCGTAAATACGCCGGAACATAAGAAACCCGGCACCATCGGTCGTCCCCTGCCCTCAGTCACCGTAAAGATTGTCGATATCGATACGGGCAAAGAACTGCCCCGGGGCAAACGCGGCAAGATTATGGTTCACGGTGATCTGGTAATGAAAGGGTATTACAACAACCTTGAAGACACAGCTCTTCATATTCATCAGGGGTGGTATGATACCGGTGACATGGGGGTTATGGACGAAGACGGCTTTATCCGGCATAAGGGGCGCCTGAAACGATTTGTAAAAGTCGGTGCGGAAATGGTCTCCCTCGTTGCCGTGGAAAGTGAACTGGATGCCCTCCTCTCCGAAGAAAGCACCTGCTGTGTGGTTGATATTCCCGATCCGCGAAAAGGGGCATTGATTGCTGCCGCCGTTACGGAAAAGGTGAATAAACGCAGGATCAAACGGGATCTGCGGCGTACTCTCCCTTCCATTGCAATTCCCTCGGAATACATATTTATGGAGGAGCTTCCTCTGATGGCCAGCGGCAAGGTGGACTTTCGCGCCGTCACGCGGCAGTGCCGGCAGATTTTGAAGAAATAAACGTGTGAAGCATTGAGGGGGCGCCTGCGCCAAAAACAGGCAGAACCAAACATTATTCCGGCGGCCGCGAAGGACCGCCGGTTGATCTGATTACTTAAATAAAGAGATTGAAGTTGGCATCATCAGCTTCATTGAGATACGACGCAACACCGCCGAATTCCACGCCGTCGATGAGCTCTTCTTTCTTGATCCCCATGATATCCATGGACATGGTGCAGGCAACCAGCTTTACATTGTTCTCCTGCGCCTGTTTCATCAGCGTTTCCAGAGAGAAGACGTTCTTCTTCTTCATCTCTTTCTTCATGAAGATTGTTCCCAGGCCGCCCATGTTCATCTTGGAAAGGGACGTTTTGGTGGATCCCTTCGGCATCATCATGGAAAACATCTTTTCCATGAAGCTCTTCTTTACCCGCTGAGAACGCCCCTTTCGCAAAAGGTTCAGCCCCCAGAATGTAAAGAAAAGCACCACCTCACTGCCCATGGACGCAGCACCATTGGCGATAATAAAAGTCGCCATCATCTTGTCGAAATCATTGGAAAAGACCACCATGGTCTTCTTATTTGTGCCTCCCGTATCGACGGCGCAGGAATCTTTTGCACCACCCTTCTTCACCAGGGCAACAAACTTCCCATCCCGTCTATCAAGGGTCACCAGAGTATTGCCGGTACGGGAACACCAGGCGGGAACATCCATAGCAAAGCCTTCTTCCGTGGCGGTAATCTCGACCATCTCACCCAGAGAAAGCTCCTCCACAGTCTTTTTCAGACGCATAATCGGGCCGGGACACTGCAAACCGCAGGCATCAACAGTCACCGTTGCAGATGCTGTGCTGATCTCCTTTTCCGGAGATGAACATTTGGCATCGGAAATGGGAGTAAGAAAGCCCGCATCAAAGCTGTCTTTGACATAAAAAGAGTAGGTTTTATAGCCGCCGGAGAGATTTCGTGCCGTAAACCCATTCTCCTGCAGAATCCGCAGGGCAATGTATCCGCGCAGACCGATCTGACAGAAAGGGATAATCTCTTTGTGTTTATCAAGTTCATCAAGGCGATCACGCAGGGAGTCAACAGGGATAAGCACGGCCCCGTCAATGGTTCCCAGATTCCACTCCTCCTCGGTTCGGACATCCAGAAGAATCTGCTTTTTCGGGTCAAAATTTTCGCGAATCTCCTCCGAATAAATAACGGGGTGATCGCCGCTGAGTATGTTTTCCGCCACAAACCCCGCCATATTGACTGCATCCTTGGCGCTGCCGTAGGGCGGTGCATAGGCAAGCTCCAGCTCCGTCAGATCATAGACAGTCAAACCGTGACGAATGGCCGTGGCAAAGACATCAATGCGTTTATCGACCCCTTCACGACCGATGATCTGCACACCGAGGACCGTTCCGTCAGCGGGATCAAAAAGCATCTTCAGAGACATCTGATAGGCATCAGGATAATACGATGCATGATTGGTGGAATGAGTATAGGACTTACGGTAGGAAATCCCCCAGTTCTGAGCATTTTTTTCATTCAGTCCGGTGACACCGGCAGCCAGATCAAAGACCTTACAGATGGACGTTCCCTGGGTCTTCTTATAGGAAGATTTCCGGCCGGCAATGCGGTCGGCGGCAATCCGCCCCTGTCTGTTCGCGGGCCCGGCAAGGGGAATGGACACCGGTCTGCCCGAGATAAATTCCGTAACCTCCACGGCATCCCCCACGGCATAGACATCGGGAAGATTGGTCTTCATGCCTTCATCCACCTGTATTGCACCGCGATCATTCATCTGCAGACCGCTCTCTTTCAGGAACGCAGTATCCGGTTTCACGCCGATAGCCAGCACCACCAGATCCGCAGAAAGCTCTGTGCCGCTGTTGAGAACAACATCCACAGCACCACCACCGCGGGAAACAAACTTTTTCGCCCCGTCACTGAGGATCAGATCAATGCCGTTGAGGGCCATGTGCTGATGCAGAATATTGGCCATCTCTTTATCGGCGGGCATAAACACCTGATCACTGAGCTCAACCAGGGTTACGTCAATGCCGCGGTGCCGCATATTTTCAGCCGTCTCCAGCCCGATAAAACCACCGCCGATAACGACGGCACGGCTAACATCGCCCGAATCAACACGCCCTTTAATCCGATCCATATCGGGAATATTGCGCAGGGTAAAAATTCCTTCAGAATCAATCCCCGGAATGGGCGGGCGCAGGGGAGAAGCCCCGGGGGCCACCAGAAGATAATCATAATCTGCAGTATAGGTACTGTCCCCGGCCTTCACATGAACACGCTTTTTTTCCGGATCCACCGCCGTGACTTCGCTGCTTACACGGACGTCAACATTGTATCGGTCCTTAAATGCCTCCGGTGTCTGGACGATCAGTTTCTCCCGCTCCTGAATGGTCTCCCCAATATGATAGGGCAGCCCACAGTTGGCAAAAGATACGTAGGGCCCTTTTTCAAACATCGTAATCTGTGCGTTTTCGTTCAGACGCCGCATACGTGCCGCAAAACTTGCACCGCCTGCAACACCACCGATAATAATTATTTTGTCAGCCATTTTTACTCCATTTTATTAAATAATTCATTCACAGGGAGTATACTATTCTTTTTCCTTTTCATCAACGGATGGGGATTGCTGCCCATTGTATCCGTACAAATCAGGATACAGCCGGGGCAGACAGTCAGGGCAGATTGTATGGGAAAGGGCCAGGTTCATATCCCGATTGACAACATCAGGAGAGAAACGAATCCATGAAGATTCATCCAGACGAATCCGCTGGCACTGCACACAGACCGTTACCGGATATCCTTCACGACGGCGCGAAGCAAGGACCAGCTTCAACTCGGAAAGGCGCCTGCTGTCATTGAGATGCTCCCCCAGGTTGAGTACCACCCCGCGAAGAACCCCCGGACGGTCATCGGCCCAGGTCCCGCGGTCCATGTACCAGCGATACCGGCCGTCTGCACCGAGAATACGATAATCCGTGGTGTACAGCGAAACGGCCCCGCTGAGAAAACGACGCATCGCCTCCATGGTATCCTCGTAATCATCGGGATGGAGCAGCTCCGTAAAGGCCTCGTACCCGACATTGCGAAAATCACGCATGTCGTACCCGATCATGGTAACTTTCAGACTGTTGAAGCTCACCCGGTTTTTATTGACATCCCATTCCCACCAGGGGATCGGCGCTGTATCCATGGCATTTCTGAAATATGAAAAAATATCACTCAAAATAATCCCCCTGTGGTACAGTTGGTTAAAAACGGAGAAGCGAATGTCTCATTTGTCTATGTGCAGGAATGATCTGCATACATTGAACGGACCAACGGCAGAAGCTGATCCCTGCGGCCATGGTACTGAACCCCGGCAGCATCAGTATCGTTCCGGTTTGTAGGATCGGTTCATAAGATCAAGAACAGCTGTTTTCGGTGATTCTCCACGATAGAGTACATCATTGATCTTTTCCGTAATGGGCATCTCCACATTGTAATCCTGTGCAAGCTCATAGAGGGAGCTCGCCGTGGTGACCCCTTCTGCAACCATGGTCATTTTATTCAGGGCCTGTTCCAGACTGAGTCCCGATGCAAGAAGCTCACCCATGCGCCTGTTTCGGCTGTGTCGGGAAAAACAGGTGGTAATCAGATCACCAAACCCCGCCAGACCGCTGAAGGTATGTTCCTCAGCCCCCATGGCGGTACCCAGGCGGGCCATCTCGACCATTCCGCGCGTGAGCAATGCCCCCTTTGTGTTATCCCCAAATTTCAGGCCGTCACAGATACCCGCAGCAAGGGCGATAACGTTTTTGACACTTCCGGCCAGCTCCACACCGGTTACATCGTTATTGGTATACAGCCGAAAGAGTCGGGTCGAAAATTCTTCCTGAATCCGTTCAGCAAAGACCGTATTCAGAGACGATACAACAATTGTTGTGGGTACGCCGTGCCCGACCTCCTCTGCATGGGACGGTCCGGAAAGAACTGCAATATTGCTGTCATCCGCCGGGGCGATCTCCTCCTTCAGAACATCGGTCAAAAGGGCATTGGTTTTGTTTTCAATCCCCTTGGAAACAATGGCCCATCCGCCGACAGCGACAATCCGCTCCGGCGAAACAGAAGCGGTAACATTCTTTAGGGCAGCACGCACAAACTGTGTCGGCACAGCAACAATACAGATATCGGCCGGTGTATCAAAGAAATCCTGCAGACATGATGTTATACCCACTGAATCAGGCAGAATAACACCGGGCAGTTTCACCGGATGCTCCCGTTTCTCCTTCAGAAGCGCGGCTTCTGCCGTATCAAATTCCCACAAACGCAGGCTGTGCCCTTCACTGCTAAGCAGCTTTGCCAGGGCAATCGCCCAACTTCCGGCACCAAGAATATGAATATTCATACCGTATATACCTCCACGTAATCAGATCCTTCGTTTCGCTGTTCCTGCTGACGGCGAATGCCTTTGCCCCGGTTGCCGGGCAGACGAAAGTCAATTTTAACGAAGGTTCCGGCAAAATCAAACTCTGCGATTATTTTATTTCTCAGATAATTAATATAACTTTCCTGTATACGGTGTGGATTGGTGCAGAAGACAATAAAATGCGGATAGGAAACCTTCTCCTGCTTAATACTGAAAAACTTTATTTTCTGCCCGACCGTATAGGGATGAGGATACACCTTCACCCACTGTTTAAAACATCGTTCCAGGTCATAGCGGCTCACCCTGCGCACAAGAGATTCATACACCTCATGGGCTGCCTGCAGAACACGGTGAACCCGCTGTCCCGTCAGGGCGGAAACCGACAGCATGGGGATATTGGCAAGCTCGGGGAACCGGTGAACCGATTCTTTCCGCAGCGCGTCAAAGGTTTTTCCATCCTTCTCAATAAGATCCCATTTATTCCAGATGATCACCATACCGCGATTATCATGCTTTACCCGCCGGATCACGCGCATATCCTGCTGAGTCAGGGGCTCCGTGGTATCGATCATCAGCACACATACATCGGATCGGTAAATACTGCGCAGGGAACGCAGGTTGGCATAGTACTCCACCCTGTCCTTCACACGGGCTTTTTTGCGCAGCCCCGCTGTATCAATCACCTTTATGCGGTCGTCACCGTAGGTCAGAATAGTATCGATGGAATCCCGCGTGGTTCCCGCGGTTTCGCTGACAATGGTCCGTTCACTTTTCAGCAGGGCATTCACCAGGGAGGATTTCCCCGCATTGGGCCGTCCGATTACGGACATACTGAAGAGATAGGATCTAAAATCATCATCGGGATTGTAGAGATTACGGATGCGCTCAACCACTTTGTCAAGAAAATGAGCCACTCCTTTTCCGTGAGCTGCAGAAATTGGACAGGGTTCTCCAACACCGAGTTCCCAGTAGGCCGGTACGGAGAGTTCTGCATTTTCGTTATCCGCTTTATTTACCGCAAGGATAATCTTCTCTGCAGCAGTTCGCTTCAGCTGTTCCGCAATATCAATATCCGTATAGGAGGGAACGCATTGTGCATCAACCATGTACACAAGAACATCCGCCTCTTCCAGGGCTATTTCCACCTGGCGGTTGACCTCCAGATCCAGGTGTTCTGCCGTATCGGGGATAATCCCTCCCGTATCAATAAGGGTGAAGCGCACACCGTTCCAGACTGTATCAATGTAATTCCTGTCCCGGGTAACACCGGGACGGTCATCAATAACAGCAATTCTTTTTCGTATTATTCTGTTGAACAGGGTCGATTTACCCACATTCGGCGCACCGATGATCGCAACTACCGGTAACTCTTTCACCTCTGCCTCTAATCTTTATTTGAACTTGTTTGACCGTTTTTCTGTCCGGTTTGTTTTTTTGCCTGTACCGTATCCAGATACTTCCGCCCCTGAATCGTCCACCAGCACTGATGATTAAAACTGAGAAACGTCTCAAAATTTCGTCGTGCAGCAGACTTCTCATTCAGCTGAAGTGAAATAACAGCAAGGTTATAGTATGCAAAAATATAATCTGAAGTGTTCTTCACAAGCTTTTTCAGGTAATTTCTGCTTTTTTTCAAACGCCCCCGGCGGTATTCAAGTATCGAGATGTACCAAAGGTTCTCCATTGAAGGGTCCCCCAGATTAACATCAACCTTGATATTTTTGATAAAGAAGTTTTCATCCTGAGGTGATTGCACCCCTTTCAGAAGAGGAAGGGGCACAAAAACAGCATCTTTGGGCGGTGCAAAATATTTCTGAAAAAACCTTCTGACATCTTTATCAAAAACACGAAACCCCTTGTATTCAGAAAACAGCCATTTTACAAGATATGAGTTAAAGCGCTCAACGGCTTTGTGGCTCTTTAGTTTTGCCTCATTCGAAAAGAGGGCATTAAAATCATTTATCAGAGTATTTGAATAATCGTAATGACGCATATAGCTGCTGATGGAATAGGCAATTGATGTTTCAATATCACTGACCGGACTGAGGGGAAGAACAAAATAGTTTTCCCGAAAATCATAGAACCCGTTTCCGTTACCGGGAATCACAAGAATCCGGGGAGCCCCCATTTTGATCACGTATTTATTATCAAAAGCATGCTGAATAAATTCAAGGATCTGTCGATAGATGGCATAAATTTTTTTGAGGGATACAAAATTTTCGTCAAAGTTATAGAAGAAGCCCACAGAACCGCCGCTGAGCTCAACTTCTCGCTCAAAAAGCCCCATGAGGCGCCGGATGTTTCCCTGAACCGTTGCAGACAGCATCTCCGATGAAATACTGTCAACCTCCAGACTGATATCCATCAGTTTCTTGCGAAGGCGATCCACCGCCCGTTCAATCCGCAGCTTGTCAATAAGCAGCGCCGAAATAATCTCGAAATGTTTTCGCGCAGTTAAGCGGTCCCGACGGTCTTCTATCCGGCGCATCATCTCTTCTATGCGCCGATCCTGCTTGAGAACCCAGATACGCTCTCCGGCAAAGATTTTTTTGTTATCCACATTAAAATAAACACCATTTGCTGCTTTGTCGTTTTTATAGATCGCCGTGTAGCGAACATCATCAATGCGGGGCAGAGCCATAATAACCCTGCGGTAATGCTGGCTGTCTTCTGTATCCGTATCAATAACGCGTACCAGAAAATTATATCGCTCCTGCTGCCGATCGCGGATTTTCTGATCAATTTCACTTAAGGCCTGATTGAGATGCTTAAGTTTTTCAAGGACTTCCTTCTTCTCGTCCACCATGGTCAGAATATCGATAATCTCGCTGATCCAGTCAGACACATAGAAGAAACGAAGCCCTTTCATACTTTTGAGCGTACCCGGATCAAGATAGGGAGAGGACGTAACACTCTTGATCTGTTGCGGTGCTATGGCAAAATCAATAAGAACACGATATTTGGATATGAAGCCGCGAATGTTGCCTTTATCTTTACTTATGGCGCTGTCAATAAGATTACTGATAAAATCCCAGTAATTATTCTCACGCGTTTTTTTTGTAGCCTTTTTTTCCTGCATTCTACCCGTTCTGGTTATCAAAAGAATGAATTGACAGTGTATATTATAACATATATTATTGAAGATTGAAACAGGTAAATACGGTATGTGTAAAAAGGATCGCGCCATTGTCATCACCGGACCAACCGCATCGGGAAAAACAGGCCTTGCTGTTTCCCTCGCCCATCGTTTGGGGACCGCTGTTCTTTCAGCTGATTCCCGCCAGGTGTACAGAGGTCTCAACCTGGGGACCGGTAAGGATCTTTCTGAATACAACTGCAATAAAAGTCCTGTGCCATACGCCCTGATCGATATTGCATCGGTTCATGATATTTTCACACTTTACCATTACCAGAATGCTGCATACCGGGAAATCAGAACCTGTCGTGCCCACAACCAAACACCACTTTTCTGTGGAGGCACAGGGCTGTACCTCGAAGCAGTATTCAAGGGATATTCCATCCCCAATGTTCCCGAAAATCCCGCCCTGCGAAGAACCCTGTCACGGAAAAGCAAATCTTATCTTGCCAAGGAACTTCGTTTATGCGCCCCCAAACAGTATATGGCTACGGATATATCCAGTAAAAAACGGATTATCCGGGCAATTGAAGTCGCAACCTACGGGAAAAAACACACCATTTACTACAGCAACAGGAATTATGTCCACACCGACCCCCTGATCATGATTACTGATCTGACGCGAGAAGAGCTGCAGGAACGCATAGAGCGCCGACTGGATGCACGGCTTGAAGCAGGAATGATCGCGGAAGTCCGCGGTCTTTTGGAATCCGGTGTTTCACGGGATCGAATGGAACTGCTCGGCCTGGAATACCGCGAAATCAGCCGGTATATCGCCGGAGAATATACGTATGAAACAATGCGTGATACATTGCTGCTGCGCATCCGTCAATTTGCCAAACGGCAGAGAACCTGGTTTCGTGGAATGAAACGGCGCGGATTTAAGACAGTGACAATTCGTCCGGACGATCGGGAAAAATGCTGTGAGATTGCGATGGAGTATGTGGAAAAAGGGATCACCCCGAAGGAGTGATCCCGGGAGGTTATTCCTCAGTGGATTCAGGAACTTCCTGAGTTCTGCCGACAAGTTCGATGATTGCCATTTCGGCTCTGTCGTTCTTACGCTCACCGAGTTTCAGTATACGGGTGTAACCACCGTTTCTGTCTTTATAACCCGGAGCGATATCAGCAGTGATCTTTCTGATAAGATCTTTGTTTTTGATAACCTTTTCAATTGTTCGTACACTATGGAGTGTACCCTTTTTACCGTGGGTAATGAGGCGTTCAACCACACTTCGCAGCTCTTTGGCCTTTGGAAGGGTTGTTTTAATACGCTCATGCTCAATAAGAGATGCAGCCATATTGGAAAACATAGCTTTCCGATGGCTTGCAGTTCTGTTAAGCTTTCTTCCCGATTTCAAATGACGCATTGCACTTACCTATCGTTTATTGTGTTTCTGTTTTCTGCTATTCCTCTTCATCACCCATAATATCATCAATATCCATGCCGAAGGTCAAACCTTTATCAGCAAGAACCTGATTGAGCTCGACGAGGGATTTGCGACCAAAGTTTTTGTACTTAAGCATATCAGATTCCTGATTGCGTACAAGATCCGCCAGAGTCTTGATGTTTGCAGCCCGCAGACAATTATTTGAGCGGACAGAGAGTTCAAGATCATCAATTTTGGTAAGAAGCAGCTGACGAAGTTTTTCGGTCTTTTCATCAACAACCTCCTCCTCAATTGATTCGAACTTGGCATCAATATTGATAAGTCTGTCAAGATGATCATAGAAAATCTTGGCAGCATAGCCAACAGCGGCTTTCACGGTGAGAGAACCGTCAGTCCACACATCCATAATCAATTTATCAAGATCCGCCTTCTGCCCGACACGGGTGTTTTCCACTGAGTAATTAACCCTGGTAACCGGAGAAAAGATTGCATCTATGGGGATAACAGTGACATCATCATCATCTTTTTTATTTTGCGTGTACGGAACGTAGCCCTTGCCGTCTTCAACGTACATTTCGATAAATGAATCTGCCTCTTCGTTAATTTTAGCAATATGAAGATCGGGATTAAGAATTTCCACATTGGGATTATCCTCAATATCTCCTGCTGTTACCTGCCCATCTCCCTTAAGGTTCAGTTTAAGAACCTGCGGCTCATCGGCAATAAGTTTCAGGCGAAGCTTCTTAATATTCAACACAAGGTCTGTAATATCTTCGCTCACACCGTCGATAGTCGTAAACTCATGGAGGGCGCCGCCCACTTTTATGGATGACACAGCCGCTCCCTGCAGAGAAGAAAGCATCACTCTCCGCAGACCGTTACCGATGGTATGCCCCCAACCACGTTCAAGGGGATCAATAATAACCTTACCGTAATTGGGAGTATCATTCGGATTTTCAACTGTAATGCCTTTCGGCATCAGTAGCGATTTCCACTTCATCTATTTTTCTCCGATTGTTAACATCTACACTCTACGCTTCTTGGGAGGTCTGCAGCCGTTATGCGGTACAGCGGTAAAATCCTTGATCGCAGTAACTTTCAGTCCCGCTGCTGCCACAGCCTTAATAGCCCCTTCTCGTCCATTTCCAACTCCACGCACATGAATCTCAACTGATTTCATGCCTTTGTAGAATGCCGATTCGGAAACTTCTTCCGAAGCGACCCGGGCAGCAAAAGAAGTGCTCTTACGTGATCCCTTAAAACCGGTCTTTCCGGGAGTGCTCCAGGCAATCACATTACCGTCCCTATCGGAAACATTCACGACGGTATTGTTGAAAGTAGCACGGATATTCACGATCCCCGAAGCAGGTACTTTCTTTTTAGTTTTTTTAGTTGCCATATTTCAATAAACCTTTTTTCGTAGATTAAAACAATCTTTTTCTTTTCTTACTGGTCTTAGCATTGGTCTTTGTCTTCTGACCACGCATGGGCAGACGACGTTTATGCCGCTCCCCGCGATAACAACCGATATCCATCAGACGTTTTACATCCATGCGAATCTTCGTACGCAGTTCACCCTCAGTCTGATACTTTTCGATAAGATTACGGATAGTATCCAGATCTTTTTCTTCCAGATCCTTTACCTTTTTATCTTCGTTGACTCCGGCTTCTTTGAGAATCACGGAGGCCGTACTCTTACCTATTCCGAAAATATATGTTAAAGATATTACTGATCTTTTATTATCAGGTATATCAACACCAGCAACTCGAGCCACATTAACTCCTTTTTTTATTTACCCTGACGCTGTTTATGGCGGGGATTCTTCTTACAGAGAACCCGAACCACGCCTTTGCGCCGTATTATTTTACAATCATCACACATCTTTTTTACTGAAGCTCTAACCTTCACGTTTGACTCCTTACTTGTATCTATAGGTTATTCTGCCGCGATTAAGATCGTAGGGGGACAGTTCAACAAGCACCTTGTCACCGGGAAGTATGCGAATATAGAACATTCTCATTTTCCCGGAAATATGTGCATCGATGACGTGTCCGTTATCCAATTCGACCTTAAACTTAGCATTGGGTAAAGTCTCGAGGACTTTACCTTCAACCTGAATATTTTCCTGTTTTGCCATTACTTAATCCTGCCCTTCAGTGTTCCTTTTTTCATAAAGCCGCTGTAGTTTCTTGCCTGCAGCTTGGATTCTATCTGCTGCAATGTATCCAGGGCAACGCCGACAACAATAAGTATACTTGTGCCGCCGAGATAAAACTGGACATCCATGGCATTGCGAAGAACAAAAGGAAAAATCGCAATAATTGCAAGAAACACGGATCCCGGAAGTGTAATCTTATTGAGAACATTGCTTAAATACTGCGATGTCTCGTAGCCCGGCTTAATACCGGGAATAAAACCACCGGAACGCTTAAGGTTTTCTGCTATATCAACGGGGTTAAATATAATCGCTGTGTAAAAATATGTAAAGAAAATAATAATCAGAGCGAAAAATATGGAGTAGAAAACACCACCCATCTGAAAATAGGGGCTTATGGTATTGACTATACTTCCAAGGGCTCCTTCATTATTGCTGAACACGCTGAATATAAAATTCGGCAACATCATAATAGATGAAGCGAAAATTATGGGTATTACACCAGCCATATTTAACCGAAGAGGGAGAACCGTCGTCTGCCCCCCTGTGACACCGCCGCCGACTGATCGTTTCGGAGACTGAATGGGAATTCGGCGGGTCGCCTGATAGATATAGACAATAAATGCAGTCAGTAATAATATTACACCGAGAATCAGACCGGCTCTAAAAACATGCATATCTCCGGAAGCTATATCACTGATTATATCCTTGACAGCCTGCGGCATTCGTGCGATGATCCCGATAAGAATCATAAGTGAAATACCGTTACCGATACCTCTGTTGGTAATATTCTCACCGAGCCACATAATAAAAAGGGTACCCGTGGTAAGAGATATCACCGTGAGAAGCATGAACTGCCAATCAGAAATAGCACCGAGAACAATTTCATGCCCGCCGGGCTTGTTCATCAGAAACATACTGGCACCTATGGCTTGTATCAGCGCTATCACCAGGGTAAGATACCGTGTAATCTGGGTTATCTTCTTTTTTCCCTCTGCACCTTCTTTCTGCAGATTATGGAAATACGGAAAAACGGTACCCATCAGCTGAACAATAATAGACGCGCTGATGTAGGGCATGATACCGAGTGCAAAGATAGTTGCCTTTTTAAAGGCACCCCCAACAAACATATCATACATACCCAGCAGACCGCCGGCACCACTGTTGCTCATTTCCTTGAAGACTGCGCCCAGAGCTTCCACGTCAATACCGGGAGTGGGGATATGAGCCCCAACCCGGTAAATGAATATAACCATTACGGTGAAACCAAGACGCTTGCGTAACTCCGGAACTTTAAACATGTTTAATAGAGTATTAAGCACGGTCAGTCACCTCGGCCTTTCCACCAGCCTCAGCGATTTTCTTTTCCGCACTTTTCGAAAACTTGTGCGCCGTAATCGTCACAGCTGATTTTATTTCACCATTGCCAAGAACTTTCACCGGCTTCTTCGCAGATTTTACAAGCCCCGTGGAAACAAGCTGATCAAGGGTAAACTCCGTTACACCAGTTGCTCCGGCAACACGTTCAAGGTCAGCCAGGTTCACCAGCTGATACCGTGTCTTGAAGGGATTATTAAAACCGCGTTTGGGCAGACGCTTGGTAATCGGAAGCTGCCCGCCTTCGAAATACGGCTTATTGGTAAAACCGCTGCGCGAGCGAGCCCCGTTGTGACCGCGGCCGGCTGTTTTTCCGTACCCACTGCCGTTACCACGACCAATACGGCGTTTCTTTTTGACCGCGCCTTCAGCAGGCTTAAGATCATTCAATTTCAACATCTTATGCCTCCACTTCTTCTACATCAACCAAATGGCTTACCCGGTTCACCATACCGCGAATCGTATCAACATCATCCTTTACAACACTGGAACTTCTTTTACGAAGCCCCAGGGCAAGGAGAGTACTTTTCTGCTTAGCAGAGCAGTTAATTTCACTGCGCCTTTTTGTAATCTTCAATTTCGTAGCCATTTTCACCATCCTACAAAGAGACACCGCGCAGCTTTTCAATCTCTTCCTTGGTCCGGAGAGAGAGCAGCCCTTCGAGGGTTGCCTTTGCCGCGTTGTAAAAGTTTCTGCTGCCAATATTTTTGGTAAGGATGTTATGAACACCAGCCAGTTCAAGAACTGTACGCACAGGACCGCCGGCAATAACACCGGTACCTTTCCCTGCGGGTTTCATAAACACCCTTCCGGATCCATACTTACCTGTAACCTCATGAGGGATTGATCCATCAATTACGGACACCGTATAGAGGTTTTTCTTTGCATCATCAACAGCCTTTTTAATGGCGTCAGCTACTTCCGACGCCTTGCCGGATCCGAGGCCGATGGTACCGTTTTCGTCTCCCACCGCAACAAGCGCGGCAAAACCGAAATTACGACCACCCTTAACCGCTTTCGATACACGGTTGATATTAATTAGGCTGTCTTTCAGCTCTGATGTTTTATTCTCTACCAAGTATTCCCTCCAATTAAAACTGAAGTCCCTTTTCCCGTGCTACATCTGCAAAGGACTTTACCCGCATGCTTCTGTAGGGGAAACCGTTTTTATCAAATACAACAGATGTTATATTGCTTTCTTTTGCTTTTTCAGCAAGCACTTCAGCCACGGCTGCCGATATTTCAGTCTTGGTTTTACCCTCAACATCGACTCCGGCTTCCAGACTGCTTGCTGAACACAGCGTCTTGCCTTCCATATCATCTATGATCTGAGCAGAAAAGTGCTTATTGCTTCTGTAAATAGAAAGCCGGGGACGCTCAGTGGTTCCCTGCACTTTTTTTCTCACCCTAAATGATCTCTTTGCCCGTTTTGCTTTTCTGTCCAATTTTGCCATAATCAAAATCCTGTGAATAAAACCAGTCAGCAGTAACCTGCCTTATGCGCTGGTTTTACCTTCCTTTCTGATTATATGTTCATCTGAATAGCGAATACCTTTGCCTTTATAGGGCTCAGGAGGACGGATTGATCGAATCTCCGATGCAATCTGTCCAACAACCTGTTTGTCGTATCCGCTGATAGTTACGGTCGTACCTTCTGCCTTAAACTCCACACCATCGGGAGCTTTATACATAAAAGGATGAGAGTATCCGGCACTGATAGTAAGGGTATTGCCCTTAACCTGCGCCTTATACCCGACACCGTCTACTATAACCTGTTTTGTAAAACCTTCAGAAGTTCCGATGACCATATTCTCAATCAGGCGGGTCAAAAGACCCCACTTGGGATAATAGGATTTCTCGTCGGCTTCTGCTTTTACAGTCAGGCTGGAACCGTCAACCACAACATCATAGCCTTCAAAGATCTCCTGGGACATTTCACCCCGGGGACCTTTTACAGTGATGTTGCCGTCTGCGACGGTTACTTCAACCTTTTCCGGTATGTTAACTACTTTTTTTCCAACTCGAGACACAGTATATCTCCCGCTTAGTTACCAAATTTCACCTAAAACTTCACCGCCAACATTGTCCTTACGACACTGACGATCCGAAATCACACCTCTGTTAGTGGAAACGATACACATGCCCAGACCACCAAGAACGTTCGGCATATCCTCTGAAGAGAAATATACCCGACGACTCGGCTTACTCACACGCTTGATCCCACTGATTGCCCCTCTGTCCTGATCATCGTACTTAAGAAGGATTTTAATCTCCCCCTGTACTTCATCATCAACAAAGGCATATTTGGAGATGAAACCGTTCTTACTAAGGAGATCAGTAATCTCTTTCTTAACATTGGACGCCGGCACGGTGACGGATTTCTTGCCAGCCCGTACACCGTTCCTGATTATTGTAAACATATCCGCTATAGGATCAGTTACCATTATATAACTCCTTAATTTTTACCAGCTGGACTTTACAACACCTGGTATTTTACCGGCGCTTGCAAGTTCTCTGAAACAGATACGACAGATTCCGAACTTTCTCATATACGCTCTTGATCTGCCGCAACGATTACACCGATTATACTCCCGAACCGGGAACTTCTGCTTGCGCTTATTCTTTTCAATCAAAGATGTTTTAGCCAAAATTACCTCTATTTCCTGAAGGGAACGCCCATTTTAGTGAGCAGCAGTTTTGCGTCATTGTCATTATCCGCCGTTGTGCAGATCGTAATATCCATTCCCATAATCTGAGAAATTTTATCACGATTCACTTCAAGGAAAACCATATTATCATCTATGCCGAGTGTATAATTCCCCTGACCGTCAAAGGACCGGGGAGAAACACCCTTAAAGTCCCTTACACGGGGCAGAGCAACCGAAACAAGGCGGTCGAAAAACTCATACATCCGCTTGCCGCGAAGAGTTACTTTCGCACCGATGGGCATTCCAGCGCGGAGCTTAAAATTGGAAATAGCCTTCCGAGCCTTTGTCAGTACCGGCTTTTGTCCGGTAATCATCTCGAGAGTATACTTTGCATCTTCCAGAAGCTTTTTATTCTGAACAGCATTGCCGACACCCATATTGATAACAACTTTATCGAGCTTCGGCACTGCCATTATACTGCTTGCCTTAATCTCGTCCTGTATAGCCTTCCTGACAGTATCAAGATACGCTACTTCAAGACGGGACTTATTTTCTACAGAACTCAATCTAAGGGCTCCTTCGATTTTTTTGCAATTCTAATCTTATTTCCCTGGTCATCAAAGGCAGCACCGATACGGGTTGGCGTATCAGTCTTGGGATCGAGGATCATAACATTGGAAATGTCCATGAACGCCTCTTTCTCAACGATACCGCCCTGGGGATTCTGCTGTGAGGGCTTAACGTGACGTTTCACCACCTTAGCCCCTTCCACACGAACCCGACCTTTATCTTTACTGACTTCAATTACTTCACCGCGTGAACCTTTATCGGCACCGGTGATAACCTCTACCTTGTCACCTTTTTTTATTCTATACATTGGTACCCCTTACAGAACTTCCGGTGCAAGTGAAACAATACGCATCAGGCCTTTTTCACGCAATTCGCGTGCAATGGGGCCGAAAATACGCGTACCCTTCATTTCACCGTTTTCATTGATGATTACCGCAGCGTTATCACTGAAACGAATAAACGATCCGTCCCGGCGGCCGTACTCTTTGGAGGTACGCACAACAACCGCTTTCTGCACTGAGCCCTTTGCCACACTGGCACCAGGTGATGCACTCTGAACTGCTACGACTATAATATCACCAAGTCTCGCATATCTTCTTTTAGCGCCACCGAGAACTTTAATGCATTTCACCACTTTCGCACCAGAGTTATCAGCAACCTTTATTTTTGATCCAACCTGTAACATTGTATCCTCGTATCTCTAAGCTACTTTGCCTTTTCAATGATCTCAACAAGACGCCATCTCTTGGTCTTTGACAGCGGCCGGGTTTCCATAATTCGTACGGTATCCCCTTCACTGCATACATTGTTCTCATCGTGGGCTTTATACTTTTTATTGAGTCGCACCAATTTTCCGTACTTAGGGTGTACCACCTGACGCTGAACGTTCACAACAATAGTTTTATCAGCCTTAGCACTGGTTACTATACCGTTTCTGGTCTTTCTATAGTTTCTTTCAGCCATTTTTTTCTCCATTAGTGTACCCTAAGCGTCTCTCTTTTCAGTAAGAATCGTTTTTGCCCTGGCAATCACTCTTCTTTTTTCCCTCAGCTGCAGGGGATTATCCAACTGCCCCATCTCTTTTTTGAAACGGAGCTGAAAAAATTCATCCTCAAGCTCGCTGACCTTTTCTTCAAGAGAATCGATTGAAAGTTCTCTTATTTCTTCAGCTTTCATTATTGACCTCAGATATTCTCGTTTTTAACAAACTGCGTTTTAATCGGCAGCTTATCCATTGCAAGCTTCATTGCCTTGTACGAGTTCTCATACGAAGCACCGGCAAGCTCAAACATCATAGTACCCGGTTTTACAGTGGCTACCCAGAATTCCGGAGAGCCCTTCCCTTTACCCATACGGGTTTCAGCAGCGGTGGCCGTTACCGATTTCTGAGGAAAAACACGAATCCAGAGCTTTGCACCACGCTTCAATGTTCTCATTATCGCAACACGGGAAGCTTCAATTTGCTGAGCAGTTATCCAGCCGCATTCAAGAGCCTGAATACCGTACTCACCAAAGGAGACACGGTTTCCCCGGGTCGCCTTACCTTTCATTCTGCCGCGCTGCTGTTTACGCCATTTTACTCTTTTTGGAGAAAGCATTGTAAAACTGTCCTTTTCTTTTAGTTATCTTTTACAGAGAGTCTCTCACCCTTACATATCCAGGTTTTGATACCGATAATCCCGTACTGCGTTGCCGCCCGGGAATACGCAAAATCGATATCAGCCCGAAGAGTGTGCAGGGGAACCCTGCCTTCGCCATAGGTTTCACAACGAGCGATCTCAGCACCGTTGAGACGTCCTGCAATCCGCAGTTTAATACCGTCGGCACCAAGGCGCATAGCTGTGGAGATAGCTTTTTTGCCCGCTCTCTTGTAAGATATTCTTTTCTCGATCTGTGCAGCAATATTATCACCGACAAGCTGTGCATCAAGCTCAGGTTTTTTAACTTCCTTCACATTGATATGTACACTTTTACCGGTAATATGCTGCAGCTCGGCCTTGAGTTTTTCAACCTCAGACCCCTTACGTCCGATTACAATACCCGGACGCGAGGCGCAGACAGTTACTGTAACCTTGCTTGCTGTCCGTTCTATGTACACACGTGAAAGTCCGGCCTGGCCGATTCTGCTGCGAAGGTATCCGCGGATCAACTCATCCTCTTTCAGATACTCAGCAAACTTATCTTCACTGTACCAGACAGACTCGTGTTCTCTGTTAATGCCTAATCTAAATCCAATAGGACTAATCTTCTGACCCAACTATGCCTCCTCGCTGGAAACGGTAACATTAATGTGACACATTCTTTTGTTAATCCGACCTGCTCTGCCCTGTGCCCGTGGACGAAAACGCTTAAGCGTAGGCCCCTCGTCAACCTGAACAGTACTGACAAGGAGATCCTCAACATCAACATTGATGTCGGAATTCATTTCTTCCAGGTTGGCCACAGCAGACCTGATAACCTTTTCCATATCGACAGACACTTTTTTATTAATCGAGTATTTCAGAAGATTCAAAGCATCAACGACCTTTTTCCCGCGCACTTCATCAGCTACCAAACGGCATTTCTGTGCTGAGGAACGAACATATTTTGAGAGTGCTCTTGCTTCCATATTCGTTACCTCCGCGCTACACTTCCTGTATGCCCGCGGAAATTACGGGTCGGAGCAAACTCACCGAGCTTGTGACCAACCATGTTTTCCGAGACATATACAGGAACAAATTTACTACCGTTATGAACTGAGAAAGTCAAACCTACAAATTCCGGCAGAACTGTAGAGCGACGAGACCAGGTTTTGATTACAGACTTGTCGTTTTTATCCACCGCATTACGGACCTTTTTTGCGAGATGCTCATCCACAAACGGCCCTTTCTTAATCGATCTTGACATTTCTTAACCCTTTATTTCTTTCTTCTCTTCACGATATACTTATCAGAAGCTTTCTTAAGCTTTCTGGTCTTTTTACCTTTCGCCTTCTTACCCCAGGGTGAAACAGGATGACCACCACCGGAGGTCTTACCTTCACCACCACCCATGGGGTGATCCACGGGATTCATGACCACACCGCGAACATGGGGCTTGCGCCCTTTCCAGCGTGAACGACCGGCAGATCCGCCGACCTCATTCATGTGGTCAACATTGCCGACCTGGCCAACCGTGGCATAGAGTGTTTCTCTGAAAGCGCGAATCTCACCGGAGGGAAGGCGCAACTGCACCGAATTCCCGTCCTTGGCAACAACCGTAGCAAACGCTCCGGCACTGCGAACCATTTTCCCGCCATTACCCTCTTTCATCTCAACGTTGCATACATCATAGCCGGGGTAAATCTTACCGAGGGGAAGACGATTGCCCTCTTTGGGCTCCACATCATCACCGGCAACAATCTCCATGCCGGGTTGCATATTAACTGTGGCCAAAACATATCGTCTATCCCCGTCACGGTACTTGACCAGGGCGATGTTCGCGGTACGATTGGGATCATACTCAAGGCGCTCAACAACGCCCGGAACATTTCGCTTCTCACCCTTGAAATCAATTATGCGGTACTTCTGCTTATGCCCGCCGCCGCGAAAACGTGACGTAATCCGTCCACCGTTGTTACGACCAGCAGAACTCTTCTGCGATTCTAAAAGCTTTTTATACGGAGCACCTTTATACAGGCCGTCTCTGTCCAAGATCTTTTTGTAACGCAGGGTAGGACTTTTCGGCTTATAACTCTTGATAGCCATTTATATCCTTCCTCTTTGGGGGGTTATTATATCTCACCGAACTCTTTAATCACCTGACCGGCCTTCAAGGCGACAACGGCCTTTTTCCAGTCAGACTTTTTACCAACATTTCTACCGACACGCTTTACTTTCCCCGTGTAGTTGCAGGTATTCACCCGATCAACCTCAACATCGAAAAGCTTTTCAACAGCATCCTTGATCTCGGGCTTGGAAGCATCCTTTTTTACTTTAAAAGCATACTTACCATCCTGCTGCATCTCAACTGTCTGCTCGGTAACAATGGGAGCATCAATTACTTCATGAATTCTACTCACCTGTAACCACCTTTTCTACCTTTTCCGCCAGGGCTTCATCGGCAAAGAGAACCTTATCAGCATGCATCACATCATAGGTACATACATCAGTATACCGACGTACTGTAACACCCTTGATATTTCTGCTTGAAAGATAAAGCACATTCTCTTCTCCGGAAACCACGACAAGAACCTTCTTACCCGCGTACCCAATTTTATCAAGAAAATCAGCCACGACGGAGGTTTTTACCTCGGAAACAGAACCACTCTTAAGAAAAGCAACTCCGTCTTCGCCTGCACGGGCAGAAAACGCACTGACCAATGCTCCGCGGCGCATCTTCCGGGGAAGACTGACACGGTAATCACGCGGGCTGGACCCATGCGCCTTACCACCGCGAACCCACACAGGAGAAGCATTCGATCCGGCACGTGCCTGACCGGTACCCTTCTGCTTAAAAGGCTTGCGTCCACCACCACTGACCTCAGAGCGACCCTTGGTCTTGGCAGTACCCTGTCTCTGGTTTGCAAGATAGGCTTTTACCACGGTATGAATCAGCGACACATTGACCTCGGAACCAAAAACGGACTCCGGGAGCTCAACACTGCTCACTTCTTCACCGGCAATACTGTAAACTTTTGCACTCATTTTTACTGCCTTATCCCTTTACCACATTCTTTCTTACACTCAGCACACCATTCTTCTTTCCGGGAACAGCTCCTTTAACATAGAGAAGTGATCTCTCTTTATCAACGGAGACAAGCTCAAGCCCGAGAACAGTTTTCTTTTTGTTCCCGTACTGGCCGGCCATCTTCACCCCGGGGAACACCCTGGACGGATCAGCACCGGCACCGATAGAACCTCTGGCACGCTTATTCTTGTTACCATGCGTCATTCGACCGACCGCAAAGCCATAGCGCTTTACTGTACCGGCAAAACCACGCCCCTTTGTAATACCTGCCACATCAACGTATCCGGCTGAACCGAAAAGCTCAACCCCGACCTTTGATCCGGGCTCAACTTCTTCATCAGACTCAACCGCAAACTCCTTGATGTACCGAACAGGCTCAGACCCGTATTTTTTTGCATGACCGACCTCAGCTTTTGTGGCGACTTTTTCACGCACATTCTCAAAACCGAGCTGAACAGCATCGTACCCGTCGACGTCCTCGCGCTTACGCTGCAGAACAACGTTCCCGGAAACGTCAATAACCGTTACGGGAATAACGACACCGGTCTCAGGGTCAATAACACGGGTCATCCCAACTTTTTTACCTAATAGCCCACGCATTGTAATTCAACCTGCCTTTACGTCACACTTTAATTTCAACATCGACACCTGCAGGGAGATCCAGCTTCATAAGCGAATCAACAGTCTGCGGAGTTGACTCCACAATGTCGATCAGACGCTTATGTACACGGGTCTCAAACTGCTCACGTGACTTGGAATTCACGTGGGGCGACCGATTTACAGTATACACACTCCTGCGAGTTGGAAGGGGAACCGGTCCAGATATTCTGGCACCGGCACCTTTCGCCGTCCGGACTATATCCGACGCCGACTTATCCAGTATACTGTGGTCAAAAGACTTCAATCTAATTCTAATCTTTTCGCCAGTCACTGTAGTTATCCTCTTACTCAATAATCTCTGTCACAAGACCTGCACCGACAGTACGTCCGCCTTCACGAATTGCGAAGCGAAGTTCCTTTTCCATAGCAATGGGGCAGATAAGCTCAACAGTAAATGTTGCGTTATCACCGGGCATAACCATATCAACACCCTCTTCAAGAGCGATATCACCGGTTACGTCAGTTGTACGGAAATAGAACTGGGGACGATACCCGCTGAAGAACGGCTTGTGACGTCCGCCTTCGTCTTTATTAAGAACATACACCTCAGCCTTGAACTTGGTATGAGGAGTAATAGATCCGGGTTTAGCCAGAACCATACCGCGCTCAACCTGATCACGGTCGATACCACGAACAAGACATCCAACGTTATCACCCGCCTGACCTTCATCAAGGAGCTTACGGAACATCTCAACACCGGTAACAGTAGTCTTCTGCGTATCCTTGATACCAACGATTTCAACATCATCAGAAGGATGCACTGTACCGCGCTCAATCTTACCGGTTACAACTGTACCGCGACCCTGAATGGAAAAGACATCCTCAATGGGCATAAGAAAATCTTTATCAGTATCACGCTCAGGAACGGGAAAGGTTTCATCCAGAGCCTTCATGAGCTCAGCAATAGAACCGCGTCCGATTTCTGACTCATCACCTTCAAGAGCCTTCAGAGCAGAACCGGGAACAACCGGAGCCTCTTCGTCAAACTCATACTCGGCAAGGAGCTCGCGAACTTCCATTTCAACAAGCTCAAGAAGCTCTTCATCATCAACCATGTCAACCTTATTAAGGTACACAACGATCTTGGGAACCCCCACCTGCCGTGACAGCAGAATGTGCTCACGCGTCTGCGGCATGGGGCCGTCAGCTGCGGAAACCACAAGAATTGCACCATCCATCTGCGCCGCACCGGTGATCATGTTTTTTACATAGTCAGCGTGGCCGGGACAGTCAACGTGCGCATAGTGGCGCTCTGCAGTCTCATACTCAACGTGAGCAGTCGCGATTGTAATACCGCGTTCCTTTTCTTCGGGAGCGTTGTCGATCTGATCGAACTTCTGCGCGTCACCGAAGCCCTGTGCAGCCTGTGTAGTACAGATAGCTGCAGTAAGAGTGGTTTTACCGTGGTCAACATGACCGATAGTACCCACATTCAGATGCGGTTTACTACGTTCAAATTTCTCTTTAGACATTTGTCTAATCCTCCTGCACAATATTGTATTGATTTACAATTTTGGATTTATTAAAATATTCTACCAATCCGCCTTAATATATCTTCTTCCATAGCCGAATCACAATGCTGATAATCAGAAAATGACATTGTATAGTTTGCACGCCCCTGACTCATGGACCGAATATCCGTCGCATACCCGATCATTTCGGCAAGGGGAACCTCTCCGTGAACATACTGCCGACCCTCGCGCATATCGACCCCTTTTACCACTCCGCGGCGGCTGTTCAGGTCATTTATGATCGATCCGACATACTCTTCCGGGGATACAACCTCAATTGCCATGACCGGTTCCAGAATAACCCCTTCCCCTTCTGAACAGAGCTCACGAAATATCGTCGAAGCCCCGACACGGCAAACAAGCTCCGTTGTCTCATCCTCACTGACAGCGATTTTTTCAAGAACCACCTTTATTCCAATGAGAGGAAAGCCGCCTTTTTCGCCCCCTGTAAGGGAAAGTTCAACACCGGAGCGGCAGGCATCAATGAAATTCTGCGGAACATCGCGGGTGGGCTCCACACGATTTTCAAAGACAAACTCCTTTTCTTTGTCCTTGAGAGGCTCCACGGTCATGCCAATCGTCACAGCCTGATCCTTTCCGGCAAGCATCTGTTCAAAACGCCGCTCCTTATGCGCCCGGCGTTTCACCGTCTCCTTATACGCAACACGCTGTTTGCCTTCGCGAATCTCCACACCGAAGTCACGGCGAATGCGCTCAACAAGAACCTGCAGATGCAGTTCACCCATGCCGGAAAGCAGGCGCTGCCCCGTATCCCTGTCATCAGAAACCCGACAGGTGGGATCCTCCGCCTGAAGACGTTCAAGGGCCTTATCCAGATTCTGACTGTCCTTTGCGCTTTTGGGCTCAAAGGAGATTGAGATAACGGGCTCGGCAAATTCCAGACCTTCAAAAACAATCGGCTCATCTTCGCTGCTGAGGGAGTCCCCCGTAGTGGTCCATTTGAGACCGACCACGGCAACGATATCACCGGCCCGAACTTCATCAACCTGCTCACGCTTATGCGAATGCATTCGAAAAATGCGGGTTACCTTTTCTTTTTTTCCGTTGCGCCCGTTCAGCCAGCGCCCTTTTGTGGTCGCTTTTCCCGAATACACCCGCACATAGGCAATACTCCCCACATGCTCATCAGATTCAACCTTAAAAACCAACGCAGAAAAGGGCTCTTTCACTTCAGGCTTTCGCGTTAACTCCTCTTCGGTTTTGGGATCCATCCCCGTAACGGCGCCCCGATCCTTGGGTGAGGGAAGCCAGGCAACGATGGAGTCCAGAAGCTGCTGCACCCCTTTATCCTTGAAGGCTGAACCGCATAAGACCGGGCAGAGAGCGCCCTCCACGACGGCCTGCCGCATAACAGAATGTATCATATCCGTGGGCACGCCATCTTCTTCAAGAACACACTCCATAAGCTCTTCGCTGTGATCAGAAAGAGCCTCAAGGAGATACTCACGATATTCCGCTGCTTTTTCGGCATATTCCGCCGGAATGGCTTCGCGGCGAACCGTGGCACCGTGGTCGTCATCGGAATAGTAATAGGCGCATTCTTCAATCAGATCGACCACCCCTTCAAAGGTATCTGCCGCCCCAAGGGGGATTTGCACGGGCACATGACTGCCGGTCAGTTTCTTCTCAAAGGTATCCAGAGCAGCATAAAAATCGGCCCCGGTCTTATCCATCTTATTAATAAAGCAAATTCGGGGAACCCCGTAGCGGTCGGCCTGATGCCATACGGTTTCCGACTGGGGCTCAACACCTTCCACGGCATCGAAGACCGCCACCGCTCCGTCAAGGACCCGCAGGGAACGTTCAACCTCCACGGTAAAATCAACATGACCGGGAGTATCAATAATATTAATGACCCGATCCTTCCACTGGCAGCGTGTTGCGGCGGAGGTAATGGTGATACCGCGTTCACGCTCCTGATCCATCCAGTCCATGGTGGCATTCCCATCGTGAACTTCCCCGATCCGGTGCAGGCGCCCGGTATAATACAGAACTCGCTCCGTGGTGGTGGTCTTGCCGGCATCAATATGCGCTATGATGCCGATATTTCGAATATCACTGATTTTCAGATCCGCCTTTGCCATAGAACTGCACCCTTCGGATAAATGTGCCCCAAAATATATAAATACCGAAGGCAATTCAACGGCTGTATGCGCAAACTCAGAGTGAAAGAAGATCCATGAGAGATGAAATACAGACTATTCCAAAGCAGTTACCGAGGTAATAATACCGGTCATCGCCTGCGCTGCAGCACTGCTGTATTGCTGTGCAGGAAGGGCAAAATCCATCATAAAGCTCTGGGTCTCACCGCTCATAAAAAGAACTTTGAACACTGCGATCCCCGCCGCCGTATCAACCACATTGATCTGCCGAACTGCATAGGGCGCAACCGTGTACCGGCGTGACTCAACCAGAGACTCACTCCCGAAGCGGGATATGAGGGAGTCCGAAAACATCAGGATCTGTGCCGTGTCAGCACCATCAGGGCGCAACTCAGAAAGAACCAGCTGCATCTGTGTGGTCGTATCCGTCCAGGACGTGCAGGGGGCAACCACAAGCGTCCCGTGACGCACGGAATCAACGCCGGCCGGCAGGGAACGGGTCGAAAATCCGCCGGGAATACTCAGCTGCAGCGAAAGGGATGACACTTTTGCCGGGACATCGCCCTGCTGCCGGTTGCTACAGGCGGCCAGTGCAAACAGAAGAAGAACTACACAGAATCTCATATAAAAATCTCCGAAAAGAGGGATGGTTTCAGGGGAAAAGAATATCCTGCCGTGCCGCAGCAACCGCTTCACGCACACGGGGCCCTTCGCCGCAGTCGAAGCGCAGTGTATCCGCCAGCACGTGAAGCGAAAGAGTATCCGCTGCAAGAATACGCCGAAACTGGTCTGTTGTCAGTTTTCCCCCATAGCGGTACGCCCCGCGGGAGCCCTCTGCATACAGCGTACTTATACTGTCAAGCCCCAGGGTATCTCCGTCAGCGCGAAAGCAGACAGCATCGGCCCGGGCCGGCCGGCCCTGCTGGGTATAAAGAGTAACATTACATATTGTACTGTAGGTTAGCGTGGAATCACTTTTAAAGGTAAAGTCAGGTTCCATGCGCGCATGGTCAGAAGCAAACTGAAGGTCACTGAAAAAATACTGCAGCACCTGCGGGCGATACAGAAAAGACGTCACGTAAGTGCGATGGGACGAACAGGATACCAGCAGGATCAGCAGTATACCAACGAGCAGTCTCATTCAAAACTCCTTAAAGAAGGGAGGAAGAAACATTCCTCCCCTGCTCAGATACATGGGCAAACAACTTATTCACCCGTAACGATAGTCGTATACTTATACACAAGACCAAGAAAAACAGCAGATTTTTTAAAATCAACCGTGGAGATCTCGGAGATACCGCCGTTTTTGGCAGCACTCCTGATTGAAGCATCGCCACCGTCGGGGAAGAACCCGAGAATTTGTGTGGTTTCTGCTTCACCGACCTTACCGCCAACGGCATTGCTGGTGGCATTGACAGGAACAGTTACGGCACACCCTGTAAGGAATGCAGCAAGAGTAAGCGCCGACACGAGTGTTTTAAGCATTTTCCT
>JBNJDQ010000012.1:0-34593 GCA_051745065.1 Fibrobacterota bacterium | reverse complement strand
GAACGGCCCGTTGCCAAAACCCGGAAAATTACTGCAAAATGCTATTAATAAACCAGTTACACAATAAAGCCAAAGCTATCACGGTTTCAGGTATGACCGAACGGGCGAATCGGCCGGTACAGAAAAACAATCCCGTACAGATATTAAATTCTCCTTTGATTTCTGTCAATTTTTTATTATATTCCTCAGGTCGTTTTTTGCGGATTTATTGGTTGAAAGTAGGCTGACTTGGCACTGGGACTTTATTCAGAATCACCGGACAGAAAAACAGAGCTGTGGAACAGCGTTCTGGATACGGTGAAAGACATCCTCAAGGACCCGGTGAACTATGATGCATATTTCGGCTGCACCACCCTTTTGAGAACCACCGAAGATACAGCAGTGGTATCCCTGCCAAACAGTTTTGTCCGGGATATTGTCGAGGAACATTACGCTGACCTTCTGCTGCGCATTATAAAAAAGCAGGGTGCACTGCAGATCTCCAATATCACCTTTGAAGTTGTCGAAGCGGAAACAGAGGATACGCCTGCGGTTCCTGCCCCGACCGAAGAATCTCTCCGTCCGGAAAAGATACCGCACCGCAGTTCTCCGGACACGGAAGTTATCAACGGACATCAATTTTACGAAGAATACACCTTTGATACGTTTGTCGTCGGCCAAAGCAATCAGATGGCCTATCATGCCGCTCTCTCCGTTGCCGAAGCTCCGGGCATGACCACCTTCAATCCCCTGACCATTTACGGCAAAAGCGGCTTGGGTAAAACACATCTGATTCAGTCCATCGGTCATTTCTGCCGGGAAGAATCCACGGCGGAAAAGATTTACTACATTACTGCTCATGATTTTCTGCAGCGATTCCTCGACTTCCTGCATAAAAAACGCAATATTTCTGCATTTCATAAAGAATTTGACGATGTGGACATACTCCTGATTGACGATATTCATTTCTTAAGCAGCAAGGCAAAAACACAGGAATGCTTCTACACGATTTTCAATAAACTGATCAACATGAACAAGCAGATCATTCTTACATCGGACCGGCTGCCCCAGGAAATTCCGCATATGCATAACAGTTTGATAAACCGATTCAAAAGCGGTCTTCTTGTCGATATTAAACCACCATCCCTGAAGACACGCCTTTCGATTCTTAAAAAGAAAGCAAAAACGGATAATGTTCAGCTGTCCGATGAAGTTTTGGAGTTCATGGCGAGTCAGGTCACCAATAATATTCGTGCTCTGGAAGGAATTTTCACCAAAGTGCTGGCTTCTTCCATCTTTTCCAACAGTGAACTTGATCTTTCCACGGTCCGCGAACTTCTTGATGATTACCGCAAAGAGCGGGTGGAGCATGTCACTATCGAGAAAATCCAGAAAGATGTGGCCCATTTCTTCGAAATCAGCCCGGCACAGCTGCGAGCTCACACCCGAAAGAAAAACATCGCCGAACCGCGGTCCATTGCCATGTATCTTTCGCGTAAACTCACAAAGCAGGCCCTGCGCACGATCGGCCTGGAATTTGGCGGCCGGGATTATTCCACCGTCATTTACGCCTGTAAGAAGATAGAAAAACGCTGTGAAACAGAACGGGACTTTCACACCCTGATAACCCGCATTGAACATCAAATATCGTAACTCTTTGGTGCCCGGTGGTCGCATGCGTGCTCCACGGCTAAAAAATGGATCTCAATTGATTTTCTCAGGACACGTGAGGAAAACTGCAATGTATCATCGCTCCACCAACTGCAGCTGTCAAAGCTGGCCCCCACTCTTACATAAAAAAGCGGAGTAACACCGGATACGAAAAAAACTGCAGAAAGAAACGTTAAGAGAACATACTGCGAAGGATTGTCGCGGCAGCCCTGATTTTGGACACATCCCGGCATTCTCCAATCACATCGTCTTTTTTTGCCGAAAGAATGCGGAACGTGGCACGACTCTTCTCCATTACGTCATCTATGTGGTTATACGCAGTAAAGTCAGCCTTTTTTCGGTGCATTTTCAGCACAGCCCGATCAATACCGCCGGATTCCAAAGAGAAGGTAATAAGCAGCTGCTCAGCTGTTTTGCGCTCCCCTACGGCCGCTGCAATATCAGGGTTTTCACGAAGCCGTAAAGTACGCACGTCTCTTTCTCCCTTCAGGCTTTTTTTAACGGACCTATCGGCATCGACAACAGCAAAATCACCGACCGCTGCAGCCATCACAAATATATCCGTCGCACGAATGCGCTCCATAACCGCCCCGTACATATCCTGTGCCGTTTCACAGCGAATAACCTCAACACCGCCGGGAGGTGAAACGGCAGCCGGACCGGTTACAAAAACAACATGAGCCCCGGCCAGAAGAGCAGCACGGGCAAGGGAAGCTCCCATAGCACCGCTGGAGCGATTGGTGATACACCGAACCGCATCAATCGGCTCGCGCGTGGGGCCGGAGGTAATCAGAACTGTCCTGCCCTTCAGGGAGACAAGATCCGCCCGGGCAAGTTCGCAATACTCTGCGATCTCAGCCACCTCAAGCATGCGCCCCTGTCCGACAACACCGCAGGCAAGCTCACCGGCCCCGACAGGAAGAACATGGACTGCATCACGTGTGCGAAGTGTATCGAGATTTGCCTGCACTCCGCAATGATTCCACATGTTTACATTCATGGCCGGAGCCAGCAGGAGCGGCGCCTGCACTGACAGAGCCAAAGTTGTTAAAAGATTATCACCGCGCGCACAGGCAAGGGCGGAAATGGTATTTGCTGTGGCCGGGGCAATAAGGTAGAGGTCAGCCCATTCATCCAGGGCAATATGTCCCATAGTGTATTCGGGGGAAACAACGTCCGTATAGACATTATTTCCGCTCAGGGTTCGCAATACGTCTTCCGATACAAGGGGACGCGCGGCCGGAGAAAGAACAAGCTTCACCTGATGGCCGCGTTTTGTAAGCAAACGGACCAAAGAGGGAATTTTATACGCTGCAATACCGCCGGTTACGCCGATAAGAATATTCATTCCCTCTCCCATGGAGTATTACTCCTGATCACCCTCATTTTTTTCCACTTCCACGACCTTACCTTCGTAAAGACGGCGAATGGCAACGGTCTCAGGTTTCTCCCCGCCCAGATCATCAATACCCAGATTCTGCTGTTCACGCAGAAAACGGGCTTCCTTTGCTGCCATAAGCACAGCCTGATACCTGCTGATACCGCGTTCTTTTTCAAACTTGTCCAGATTCATCTCAAGTTTGGCATTGTTTGGCATCTTTCCTCCAGCCTATATAATATTCAACGATTGTTCTCTGATTTTTTCCACAAGTTCCTTGAGGCAGACCACCTCTTCGGATATCTCACTGCTGTTTGCCTTGGACCCGATGGTATTAACCTCGCGGTTCATCTCCTGCAGGATAAAATTCATGCGCTTGCCGACGGTTCCACCCTCTGAAAGAAGGGTTTTCATGGCAGCCGTATGGGCATGCATCCGGGTAATTTCTTCAGCAATATCAAGTTTTTCAGCCATGAGGGCAATTTCAACATTCAGTCGATCATCCGGCTCCTGACTGTTTTCAAGAAGATCCCCTACGGTGCTGCGCAGCTTTTCACGATATGCTGCCAGGCGCTGCGGGGCACGATCTTCAATGCGTTTCATGTGTGTTTCAATCGATGCCAGTATCTTTTGAAGATCACCGGCGATAAATCTGCCTTCGCGAACCTGCTCCGCAATAAGGGCATCCAGGGCGACATCCAGGGCTGCCCGTAAATCACGCCAGAGTTCATCACGCTCAAATTCTGCCGCATCATGTTCGATAAACTCTTTGTAAAAGGGAGATAAATCGGAGACGGCGACATCACCGCTGAGAGAAAACTCCCGGGCAATGCTGCGCAGGGCATTGACATATTTCCCGGCAAGAGCGGAATTGCTGTCGATGGTTAGGTCGTCTTCGGGAAGGCTGTGGTTTAAAAAAACCGATACGGAACCCCGCTCGAGGCGGTCTGACAGATATTTGCGCAGATCCGTCTCAAGGCTGTTAAACAAACGGGGAGAACGGAACTGCACATTCATATACCGATTATTCACACTTTTCACTTCCAGTTTATACGTACCCGTTGGCTGCTCCGTTTCACTGGAACCGAAACCGGTCATACTCTGAATGGTCATAATTGTTTCCTTTTTAAATTCAGCCGACATGAACGGGAGGTCTGCTTTCCCGTCCTTCATCATGAAGCATTTGGATCACCTGCTCATACATGGCCTGTACCAGGGTATCAATACCGTTGCGGTCCAGAGATGACACTGCATACCAGCCGGACGGAACGGAGAGAGAGGCCCGATCTATGCTGTCGCATTTGGTAAGGACAAAAAACCGGGGTTTTTCAAGAAGCAGAGGACTGTACTGGGCCAGCTCGCGCAGGATTGCTTCCGCCTCGGCTTCGGGATCTTCAAGATTTGCATCGATCAGGACAGCAAGAATCTTGGTACGCTCAATATGTTTGAGAAAGCGAATCCCAAGCCCGCGTCCTTCATGGGCACCGTCAATAATCCCGGGAATATCCGCGATGCTGAAAGAGGACATACCCCGTTTCATTTTTACGACCCCCAACTGCGGCTGCAGTGTTGTAAAGGGGTAATCGGCAACCTTGGGATGAGCACGCGAAACGACAGAAAGAAAGGTGGATTTACCCGCGTTGGGTTTTCCCACAAGACCCACATCTGCCATAACTTTCAGAATCAGCTTAAGATGTTTTACTTCTCCCGGTTTTCCGAATTCCGCCTGATCCGGATCGGGGTTGGCCCGGGATACCAGGGAGGCATTCCCGCGTCCGCCGCGACCGCCTGCTGCTATGACTGCTGTCTCACCGGGGGTGGTAAAATCACAGAGCATATCACCGCTTTCAGCATCACGCACGGTGAGGCCGACGGGCACGTCAATAACAATATGCTCGCCGTCTCTTCCGTGCTTGTTGCTGCTGCCCGCATGGACGCCACGATTGCCGCGAACAATATTCCGCACGGAAAGATCCTGCAATGTCTGCACCCGTTCGGATGCACGGAAGATTATATCGCCGCCGCGACCGCCCGTACCGCCGTCGGGTTTTCCCTTGGGTTTAAATTTTTCCCGTCCATAGGAAAAACACCCCCGTCCGCCGTCTCCGGCATGAACTTCTATTTTTGCTTCGTCAATAAACATAAATTATTCGGATGCAGCTCCTTTATCCTTTTGGGCTCCGGATGGTTTGTTTTTAAAATCTGTCTGATAGAATCCGGTTCCTTTAAAGATTGGGCCGGCACCGGCGCCGATATGACGTTTCACATTCCCGCCGCACTCTTCCCGGGGGCAGGACGTAACCGGCTCTGCCGTCATTGAATGAAACGCATTAAAGATATGACCGCATTTCAGGCATTCATAGGTATACGTTGGCATACTCGCTCCATTCGTTATATTGTTTTTAGCCCGTAAAAATATATTATTACCGGAGAAGATGGAATACTCAGTTCATACTGATTCAGAACTCCCCAAAAAGGGACTCCCAGTTTTCACGGCATTGCCGGGAGAGAGCGCCGGGACTGCTGTTTCGCAGACGTGCCGCCTCCTGATACAGTTGCAGCAGTTGTGGCCATCTGCCCGCTTCAGCTGTTTCCGCATCAGATTCCAGAAAGAGGCGATCTGACGGAACAGTTATCAGGGCAGCACGTTTTTTCTTAAACCGCTGGGAAAGACACCCCCGGCCAAAGGAAAAACAGACGGGATATTTCAGGCATCGCTCAACCAGTTCCGGGGAACCGCTGAAATCGTGCAGTATCATGGTGGGCAAATCCCCGCCGAAACTGTCGAGAAGCGAAAAAAACAGATCCCACCCTTTCACCAGATGAACCATAAGAATGCGCCTGTGCCTCACCCCGCGCAGCAGATGCTCGCGAAAAAGAGAGTACTGCTGCTCCGTATTTGAACGGGAATGAACAAGATCCAGACCACACTCACCGATCTGCAGATTCGGCGAATCCCGCAGAAGTCCGTCAAGCATCTCCAGGCGGGTGCGGCAATATTCTTTTTTATGAGCGTACCACGGGTGGATTCCGACAGCGCGCATATCCCTGCTGCGCACGCCTCCCTGTATCATTTGCCCCGGTTCAGAGCAGACGCAGGCATGACGGATTCGGGGATCAGGTGCAATATGTCGGTGCATATCAACAATCAAGAATAACGATCCCCTGAGTAAGGAGTGTACGGGGCACTATAATCTCACGAAAGGGCGGATGCCCCGTAACCGACCAGTGAGGCACAACATCTTTAAGTCCCTCAAGAATAAACCGCCGCTCCCAGAGCGCATGATGGGGAATTGTAAGATCTTTCCCGGTAACCGTACGGTGCCCGAACAGAAGTATATCAATATCGGCATACCGCGGAGCATATTCCCCTTTACCAGTGCGCCCCATTTCTTTTTCCACGACCTGCGTTGCCTTAAGAAGTTCCCGGGGAGTTTTGCTGTAGTAACCGGCCATTACTCTGTTCAGATACGGACGTTGTCCCCGGGCTGCTCCCAGGGCTTCGGTTTCGTACAAAGGTGATGTATAGGTTTTGTCAAGGAGTCGGGCCATGCGTTGCTCCATTATATACATATTATAAAAGCGATCCCCCATATTAGTTCCGAGACTCACCACAACCTTCTCCATACTCATGTCTCCTGATAGAGGTTTCACCGCCTTTTGCCGCACCGATCACAGGAGGGGCAGAAACAGCTCATGTATCAATACAAATATATAACAGAGAAAGGATTCCGATACATCCTGCAGAAAGTATTTTGCAGAAAAAACGGAGTCTCTCCCATGAGCAGCCTGAAACCTCTTCCAGCCAACCGGCTGACCTGTCTTTTATCCGCGGCATACGCCACGGGCGTACGTCTTCGCAACAATTGGTACAATGTGCATCCACCGGCACCGGTAAACGCCCCCGTTGTCAGCGTGGGAGGGATCTCAGCGGGAGGAACGGGGAAAACACCATTAACATCTCTTTTAATCAGAAAAACCCTCGACTGCGGGGCAACGCCGATACTTCTAAGCCGCGGCTACGGTCGCCGCAAAAAAACGCCCCTGCTCCTTTCTCCGCAAAGCCGGGCCTCTGCAGAAGATATCGGCGATGAACCGGCAATGCTTCGGCGGCGCCATTCCGGGCTCTGGGCGGGAATATGCGCCGACCGCTCCGCCATGGTACAACGAGCCCTGGCCCGGCACATCACAACACCGGTATTTATTATGGATGACGGATTTCAACACCGGCGCCTGCACCGCGATCTCGATATTGTCACCCTTCCGCCGGAAATCTTTTCCGAAGAGCTTATCCCCTGCGGACGTCTTCGGGAACCACTCTCGGCACTTTCCCGGGCGGATATGATCGTCATTGCAGACAACGAGGAATACAGCAGCCGGGGACGTCGGGTCTGCAGGGAATTACAGAATAAATACCCCCGCATCCCGGTTCTCCATCTCACCAGTCGCAGCGGACCATGGGTATGCCCCGATACCGGAGAATGCAAAAACATTCTCACAGACAGGACAACTCTTTTTTCCGGTATCGCCCGACCTGAACGTTTTCTTGCAAGCGCTCAAAAGAGATGTTTGAAAATCGAAGACCATATAGTATTTTCCGATCATCAGCATTTTTCTGACAACGAGTACTCACTTCTTCGCAGCAAATGCGCCGACCAGCTTGGCACAACAGAGAAGGATTTTATTCGTCTGAACAGAAAAAAAATGGATAATATCAAAAAGATGTGGTATCTTAAAAATGATATCGCTTGTGATACGGAAGACAGTGAAATACTTACGAATAAACTGGAACGGTTAATACGGGGGAAATGATGATGATTACCGGCGAAAAAAGATTTTTTCTACTATTCACAGCCCTTCTCTTTATTACAATCTGCACCGGCATTGTTGCTGCAAAACCGGCAGATTCACAGGAAGTCGCCTTTATGACCAGAAGCGGTAATATCTATAAGGAGCTCAATCCGGAGTCAGAAGTCCTCCGTATAGCTCCCAAACACTCTCATTATGTAATCCTGGAAAGCAGCAATGAGTGGGTACGGGTAAAGACCGATGAAGGGCCCGGCTGGATATCCCGCATCAATTGCCGTGTTGACAAACGGGCAAACCTGAATCTGAATCACCGAAATGATTTTCGTTTTCTCATATTCCTCGGCGCAATTCTTATTGCGGTTATTGTCGGACTGATCATCTTCTTCAACTACAGGAACCGTGATCTTGAGTCCGATGTTATATGAAATATCTTTCCATTGATTACGGTCTGCGCCGCATCGGCGTGGCCGTATCTGACCCCCTCGGAATAATCGCCCGACCGCTGACGACCATCGACCGCAAGTACGAAGACACCTTTGAGCGATTCCGAACCATTCTCGCAGAGGAAGAGCCGGACGCTCTCATATTCGGCCTTCCCCTTGATGCCGATGACAGAGAGACTGAAATGTGCACCAAAGTCCGGTCCTTTGCTGATCGTTTCTACGACAAACTCACCCCCGACATTCCCTGCGAATTTTATGATGAAAGCTACAGTTCTGTAACAACTCAGGAGATTATGCTGAAAACCAGTACCCGCAAAAAGCGACGGAATAAGAAGAATATCGACCGTATAGCCGCAGCCGTTTTTCTGGAAGAATATCTGCGGGGACAACAGTAAATGGGCGCTCTCTACCTTGTACCCACTCCCATTGGAAATCTTGATGACATTACCCTGCGTGCCGTAAAGATACTGACCATGGTGGACACCGTTCTCTGTGAAGATACGCGGGTTTCCGGGAAGCTGCTGCGACATCTTGAAATCAACACGGATCTTCGGGCCTATCATGATCATAACAAGGAACGGGTCACGCATCAGCTCATCGGGGAGCTCCACGACGGAAAGAACATGGCCCTCATAACAGATGCAGGCTCTCCGGCCATTGCCGATCCGGGATATTTTATCGTCCGCCGGGCAATCGCCGAAAAGATCCCCGTTGTGCCCCTGCCCGGGGCGACAGCACTCATCCCGGCGCTTACCGCCAGCGGCCTCGCCCCGGATCGCTTTATCTTTGAAAACTTCCTGCCCCCCAAGTCAGGGCGCCGCAAAAGATTTTTTGAATCCCTGAAGGAGGAGAAACGCACGGTCATCTTCTATGAAACCCCGCACAGAATCACCAAGGTGCTGGGTGAGCTGGAGGAAACCCTTCCCCATGCAGCCATTGCCCTCTGCCGTGAAATCACCAAGATTCACGAGGAGTTTCTGCGTGGCACGCCTTCTTCCATTATTGCAAACCTCGGGGACCGCAAACTCAAAGGCGAGATTGTAGTTCTAATCAACGCTCCCTTTAAGGATCCCCTCGGTATCTTCAGATAAATCTACGCTTCGCCGTTCAGCATATCCACATCCAGAATCAGGGCCACACGCTCATCCCCCATAACTGCCCCTCCTGCAATAAAGTCAGGCTGATGCGCATCACCGATATCCTTTAAAACGATCTGCTGAATCCCGAGAATACCATCGGCAATCAGGGCAATCCGTGCTTTGGATCCCCGTTCAACAATAACCGTGTACTCGCCGCCGTCATCTTTCGTATGGAGTATCTGCGAGAGAAGATACACGGGCAGCATCTCATCACCGTAGGCCATCATGCGGTTACCTTCTTTGTAACGGCGAATATTCGCATCGGCAGTTACCATAGAGGCGACAACCGCAGAAACCGGCACAATATACCGCTCATTCCCTACCTCCAAAACAAGGCCTTTGATAATCTGCGTTGTAACTGACGAAGGAAGGCTGATGCTGAACTGCGATCCCCGGCCCGGTTCTGTGGACACCTCAATACTTCCGCCGGATTTTTCAATGGAATCTTTGACAACATCCATGCCGACGCCCCGACCGGAAATATCCGTAACCTCCTCCGCCGTGGAAACACCGCTGCTGAACATTACATTCAGGATATCATCCTTTGTCAGAGTATCCTGCTCTTTGATAAGGCCCATTTCAAATGCCTTCGCACGTATTTTGTCCGTATTGATGCCCGCTCCGTCATCGGTGATCTCCAGAATCAGTGAATCCCGTTCTTCCCGTGCGGTGATACGAATTGTTCCCTTGGGCGGCTTTCCTGCCGAAACACGATCTGCAGGAGGCTCAATGCCGTGATCCGCAGCATTCCGCACCATGTGCACCAGGGGCGCATCAAGGCGTTCAAGAAGGGTCTTATCCACTTCAATATCCGTATTTACCAGTTCCGTGGTAATATCCTTTTCCAGCTTGCCCGAAATCTCACGAACGATGGTCGGCATGCGCTTGAGCAGTTTTCCAATACTCACTTTTCGAATATCCATGATACTCTTCTGCAGCATGCGGGAAAACATCTGAAAATTCTCGGTAATCTTTTTATGGCGTGAGAGGAGATCCGAGCGGGAAACGCTGTGATTCATAACCTGATTCTGAAAATTACCGTACATTTCCTCAACAATAACAAGCTCTCCGACAAAGGACAGGAAGTCATCCACCGTGGACTCTTTCACACGCATGGTTTTTGCAGCAGCGCTGCTGCGGCCGGCCGACACTTCGCGGGAGGAAGCTTCCTTCTTCTCCGTCTTTCCCTGATCTTTCAGCAGCATGGATGGGTCATTCAGTTTATCCAGCTTTTCTTCAAGAATTTCCCGCATAAGAGGGTCAAGCCCCACCGTACTGCGGCAGACTGAATAATCATCATACAGACTGTCAAGGAGATCCTTGCCGTCCTCGGTCCATTTATACGCCTCAAAAAGACGTTTCAGAGAGGCTCCAATCCCTTCGGTAATGCTGTCTTCAAGGGGGCCCTCCCGGTCGGCATGCTCCGAAAAAACAGCCAGAACCTCATCTATCTCTGTAATTGTACCGCCAGCCTTATCCGTTTCTCTTTCATCACGCTGTTCATCGGCATTACTGATATAGGAAAGCAGATCACCAATCTCATCAATATGATATTTGGAATCTATGCGCTGCAGCTCCTTTGTTATGAGATGAATCAGGGATGAAGGCGTTTCAATCACAGCCTGGATATCGGATATCACTGCGTCCACAGACTCTCCGGGCTCGGCTCCTCCGCTGCTGCGGACACCGTTGAATAAAGACTGGAGCTGAGCTGTCCCCTTCAGGAGAGCCTCCGTCACATCAGCAGTCAGGACAAGATCACGCTTGCGAAGTTTATCAAGAATCTGTTCCAGCATGTGTGCAAGATCCTTGATTTTAAACAGCCCGAAATAGGAAGCGTTCCCCTTTATGGAATGATACACCCGAAACACTCCCTGAATCAACTCTTCATTGAAGCCCTCTTCCTCCAGGGAAACAATTCGTTCGGAAACGGAATCAAGGTCATCCAGAGCCTCATCAATAAAACCGAGAAGTACATCAATATCCACGTCCACAGTTACCTCCTGTTATTCCGGAGAAAATGCAGTTTTTCCTGCCACCGCTTATGCCATTCAACAGCCCGCTCCACCGCATCATCCAGCTCACTCAGATCATTGAGCGGTTTAAATATGCAGGTATCCGCCCCACGGCGCATACAGGTAAGGGCGTTTTCCAGAGAGATGTATCCGGTTACCATAATAGACCGTATCATGGGAAAATCATCCTTCAGAAAAGACAGCAGCTCCGTGCCGTTCGCCCCGGGCATAACAATGTCCGATATCACGATATGATAAATATTTTCATTCAGGTAATCCTGCGCTTCGGCCACGGTGGCGGCACAATTAATGGCAAAGCCCCTGAACCGAAAGTGGCGCGAAAGCATCTGCCTGATCTCCTCTTCGTCATCAACCAGGAGTATTCTGTATTCCATTGGTATCCCTCTCTTTCGGTTTACGGGGAAGACGAATTACAAAGGACGCTCCCCCCAGATGTGATCGATCAATTTCTATGGTTCCTTTGTGTTCCTGTACAATCCCCTGGGATATGGACAAGCCCAGACCGGTCCCTTTGCCGGGTTCCTTGGTGGTGAAAAACGGAGAAAACAGCTTTGAGTCATCCGTTTCTGCCACACCGGGGCCGTTATCCTCAACAGTAAAAACAACAGAACCGCCCATGTCCCTGGCGGTAAGAAGAATCCGGGGATCCGTCTTTTTTTCAAGTTCGTCAAGGGCATTGACAATCATATTAATCAGAACCTGTTCAAGACGCTGCCGATCACCGTAAACAATCAGTTTTTTTTCAATATCAGTCTTCAGGGAAACCCTCTTCAGGCGTCCCTTGAGAATCAAAAGCACCTCGTCAATCATTTCCCCTGCATTGAAGGGTGCTTCCTGCATGCTCTCTTTGCGGGCATAGATGCGCAGACCGTCCACAATGGAACTGATACGTTTGACCCCGCTGCGCATCTCCCTGATAAGTACGGGCAGCTCGGAACGAATGAAGTGAATCCGGGAATCACCCTGCCCGGAATGGTCGGCGTAATATGTAAGCGCCCTGTCCAGAGCAGGCATAAAATCTGAAAGAATTGAGATGTTTCCGCTGATGAATGTGGCCGGGTTGTTGACTTCGTGGGCGATGCCCGCCGTGAGCATTCCCAGGGTGGAGAGCCGATCCGCATGAACAAGCTGTTCGGCCCGCTCATTGGCCAGGGACTCCATCTGCGTACCATACTCCTGCAGAGAACGATTTTTCTCCATCAGGGATTCTTCAAGCTCATAGAAACGGATTCCCACGGAGATACGCGCCTTCAGATTCATTGGTTCAAAGGGCTTTGTGATGTAGTCATGGGCGCCGGCATCCAGGCCGAAGGCAATATTGTTGCTGCCGCCCTTTGCGGTCAGAAGAATGCGGTACACCGGTGTGGTACCGGGGCTGTCCATCATTCGCCGGCAGATATCGATTCCGCTGATACCGGGCATATCCCAGTCGATAAGGGCCACACAGACCGCGACATTTTCAATCATTTCCAGTGCAGCCCTGCCGTTATCCGCAGTTTTGACGGTGTACCCCCAATCCTCAATAACGCTTTTGAGCATCATTGTAACGGTCATATCATCGTCGGCAACAAGAATCGGCTTCACTGAAAACACTCCTTTATTATCTCCGCAGTAGATGCTATCATGAATAATTGGGAAATAAAAGAGAAAAATGCAGGAGCATGCTTTACCGTTTTTGCCGGTCTCTGTTTATATCACCGAAGACATATATTATTTTTACGCTTTCTAATTAAACTGTAAGGATATTCAGCTATGGCACGAGGCGGACGCGAAGATGATAAAATGGCAAAGGTAATCTCCCTGGCAAAACGACGGGGCTTTATCTTTCAGTCCAGTGAAATATACGGCGGACTCAACAGCTGCTGGGATTACGGTCCCGTCGGAGTTGAGCTTAAACGAAACGTCAAGGACGCCTGGTGGCGCTCCATGATCACCGAACGGGATAACATCGTCGGCATTGATGCGTCTATTCTGATGCACCCGAAGGTCTGGAAATCCTCCGGTCATCTCGAAGGCTTTACCGATCCCATGGTGGACTGCCTTCTCACGGGGAAACGGTTCCGTGCTGACCACATCGAACCGCAGTCCGGCACAGTTCTCTCGTTTACGGGAGCCGAAGATGCAAAAAGCGACAAAAAATCCCAGCGTTTCTACAGCGTTCTCGCAAAGAACAAGGGCGAATTTGACAAAGCCCGCAAAACAGCGCGTGAATTTTATAAAATCAAGGGCGGATTGGAAAAACCGGAACTCCTCGGTGAATCCATGGAAGACGTACAGAATACCACGCGCTTCAGTCCGGAAAACGGCGGTGAGCTCTCGGATGTGCGCAACTTCAACCTTCTCTTCCGCACATTTATGGGCCCCGTGGAAGACAGTTCCGCTACGGTCTACATGCGTCCGGAAACAGCCCAGGGTATTTTTGTCAACTTCGTAAATGTCCAGCGCGCCTCCCGCCGCAAGATCCCCTTCGGTATCGGACAGATCGGCAAATCCTTCCGCAACGAGATTACCCCGGGCAATTACACCTATCGTACCCGTGAATTTGAGCAGATGGAAATGGAGTTTTTCGTGGAACCCGGCACGGACGACGAATGGTACAATTACTGGCGTGATACCCGCTATCAGTGGTATCTGGACTACGGTATCCGCGAGCAAAACCTGCGCCTGCGTGATCACGATGAAGATGAACTTGCCCATTACGCAAAGGCCTGTGTCGACATGGAATATAAGTTCCCCTTCGGCTGGAGCGAACTGGAAGGTGTTGCCAACCGTACGGATTTCGACCTGAAAGCCCACAGTGAAGGCAGCGGGAAGAACCTTGTCTACTTCGATAATGAGAAAGAAGAACATTACACTCCCTATGTAATCGAACCGGCCGCCGGTGCCGACCGGGCAACTCTCGCCTTTCTTGCCGATGCCTATCACGAAGAGGGGGAAGGCAAGAACAAACGCAAACTGCTGCAGTTCCATCCGGCCCTTGCACCGTACAAAGTGGCAGTTCTCCCCCTGGTAAAACGTGACGGCATGCCGGAAAAAGCGGAAAAGCTCTTCGGTGAGTTCCTTCGCCGCGGAATATCTGCGCAGATGGAGATCAACTCCTCCATCGGCAAACGCTACGCCCGCCAGGATGAGATCGGTACCTGCTGGTGCATCACGGTGGATACGGACTCCATGGAACAGGGCACGGTCACCATTCGTGAACGTGACAGCAGGGAACAGGTAACCATTCCTGAAGATCAGGCGGTGAACTGGGTGATTGAAAATCTGATGAAATACAAAGCTCTCTGATCTTTTTATTTCCTTTTTATGCACCGGGAAGGCATGAACGCCTTCCCTTTTTTTATATTATTTTTTCACTGCAAATATACGAGGTTACTATGACAAAGAAACGGGTTCTCGTTGTAATGGGCGGTCCCTCACAGGAATATGAGATATCGGTTAAGACCGGAATGGAAATTGTTGCGCACATGGACAGAACACGGTACGATGTATCCGTGCTGCTCATTGATCGGCGCCGGCAGTTTCGCATCTGCGACAGCCCGGATGAACTGCAGGAACAGGACTATCTCTCCCCGCAGGATTCCCGCTCATTTAAAGGGCCCTACTCCCCTTTCGGAGCCGTTTCTGTCTGGGGACGCTATGATATCTGCTTTCTCGCCCTTCACGGGGAATTCGGCGAAGACGGTATCTTTCAGGGCTATCTTGAAACCGTCGGTGTGCCCTATACCGGCTGCGGTGTCTACGCCAGTGCTACGGGAATGAACAAAACCGCCGCAAAAAAAATCTTCGAAGCAAGCGGCATACCCACGCCCCCCTACGCGGTATACCGGGGTGAGCCCGAAAAGATCGACGCCATCGCCGCACGGATCGGTCTGCCCTGTTTTGTCAAATGTCCTCAATCGGGATCATCCAAACTGATGGGAAAAGCCCAAAACAAGGAAGAACTGCGCGCCATGCTGACGGAGTATGCCCACTACTCGCGTACGGTACTGGTGGAACAGTTTCTCAGCGGAGATGAGCTTTCCTGTCCCGTGATTGAACGGGACGGTACTCCCATCGCCCTGACACCGGTCTATATCAAACCCACAGAAAAGGAGTATTTTGATTACGAGGCAAAATACAGCGGTGCCTCCGAAGAAATCGTACCGCCGCCGCATTCCGAAGAATTAATCAGGCTGATTCAGCAGACTGCCCGGGCAGCCCATATCAGCTTGGAATGCGCCGTGTATTCCCGCACGGATGTAATTATTCAAAACGGCATACCTCATGTTCTGGAAGTAAATACCCTGCCCGGACTTACAAAGGAATCTCTTTTCCCCAAATCCTACACGTCCCGGGGCGGCTCTTTCACGGATCTCATCACAGAGATAATTGAAACAAGCTACGTCCGCTGTACCAAAGACAGTCAGAACGACAGGAGGAAAATGTGAGTTTTCCTGTACAGACGAAAACAAGGGATCTTCTTTATTTTCATTACAACGGTTATTTTTTTGCAAAACAGGATATTTAGTATTATCTTAACTACTTAACACGGAGAACTCGTACTTGAAACGGATTTTCAGATTGATAAAAAAGAGTTTTAACAGCATAACCTGGATGGCCCTTTTCAATGCTTCCCTGCTCTCCGCAGAAGAAGCAAAAGAGGTCTTCGTGGAACCCCGCGGCACAGCGCTCAAACGCGCCATCAACCGTGCCGAAGCGGGTACAGTGCTGATACTCAGGGAGGGCAGGTATCTGGGTACCTTCACAGTTCCTCCCCAGGTCACTCTGAAAGCGGAAAAACTCCACAAGGCGGAGATAAACGGATTCGGCGGGGAAAACGTCATCACCCTGACCAGCAATGCCGCCGTGGACGGACTGACCGTGAAAGGAGGCAGAACAGGAATTTTTTCACGCGGAGTGGATAACAAAATCCGCCGCTGTCGTATTCACAGTAACCGCAACAGCGGAATATCCGCCATTATATCAGCACCGGAAATACAGGATAACCTGATCTACCGAAATGGCAGCTCCGGCATTGTTATCTGGGTGGAGGATTCCAGCTACAACGGATCCATCGATCATAATACAATTGTAAAAAACGGAAACCACGGTATTTCCGTCGGCGGGGACAGCCACATTACTGTTACAAACAACATCGTTGCGTTCAACAAACGGCTCACCGTAAAAACCGAAGGAAAAGAACCGCGCATTGAACAGCATCATAACCTCTATTACGGCAATATTGAATTTAATATGCGTCTTCCCAAGGGGAACTGGTCCTTTGATCCGGGCTTCATCGATATACGTGATAACAACTATAATTTTCGCGACACCTCCCGTGCGTATTATTTCGGCGAGGAAAACAGCAGATTGGGAACAAGAATCTATGAGGAATAACAAAACAAAATGGAGTGCACCATATGAAATTGAAAGGTAATTTTATCTCGGCCCTCTTTCTCTGTACCATATTGCTATGGGGGCACAGTAGTGGTGAAACACTGAGGGTACCGTCCTCGGGGATGCGCAGTCTGGTTTCCGCCTTTGTAAAAGCTCAGCCCGGTGACACAGTCCTGATTGCCCGCGGCATTTACGAAGAAAAGATTCTTGTTCCGCCCAATGTTGTGGTGAAAGCCGAGGAGCGCCATAAAGTAAAGATCGACGGCGGCGGCCGCGGAACGGTGGTGGAAATGAATCTGGGCAGTGTTATTGACGGCCTTGTTATTCAAAACGGCACAATCGGTGTTTTCAGTAAATCCCGGGAAGCCACCATCAAGAACTGCGAGATCGTCAAAAACTGGATGACCGGAGTTATGACGGTTCGCCATGCGCCGGAGCTGACAGACAATCTTATCGCTTTCAACGGCGGCAGCGGCATTGTCGGATGGGATACAAAATCCACCACCGGTGAAATGCTGCATAATACAATTGCCTACAACGAAGGTTTCGGCCTGTGGCTCGGGGGTAAATCGGAAATCACCTTCAAGCGGAATGTTGTTGCCTACAATCAGAAATACGGCTACAAATGGAGTGACGAATCGGCAGCTTCCATTGTAACGGAGAACAACTTCTGGGAAAATCTTAAGAAATTCTACGACTACCCCGTAGGAAACGAGAAATTCATGCCCGATTTCCGCGCACCCAAGTCACTGCGTGATTTCCGTCCCCGACAGGGATGCTGTGCAATCAAATCAAGAACCGGCCAGGATCTTGGCATTCGTTACACCGAATAAAAGGAAGGATATTTATAATGATGAGACTCTCAATACAAAGATTATCAGTACTGCTGCTCTGTATCTTCGCCTTCAGTTTCACGCTCTTTGCTGACGGTCTTCCCGGTGAATACTACATCACTCAGCGCTGGCGCGATCTTCTCTCCCGTCATTCTCCGGCAACCAACCCCGCCTTTATGACCGAGGAGAATTACATGACCGTCCGCGGTGCCTTCTCCCCCACTCTGGGCAACACCTTCACCCTCTATGAAGGCGGTGTCACCTACCCCATCGGTCTCTATCAGTCTGTTGGGTTTTCTGTCCTCGGGGTAAATTCCCAGGAGGATATTAAAAAAACCATTTTTGAGAATGGTACAATCACGGAAACCGGTGAGACCTTTCAGGATAATCACCAGCATTTTATGGCATCCTACGCCATCAACCCTTGGAATAAGCTCAGTGTCGGGGCCAATTTGATCTATTACCGTATCCCCAATTTTGGTGATGAAATACAGGGTATTGCTTTGGATGCGGGTGTCTCATACCGTATTACAAACAACCCTGTTTTGGGTGAGCATATTGCCGGGCTCAGTTTCCAGAATGCCCTCTCGCCGGATTTTGAATTTAAAGAGCTGCAGCAGCAGTCAATCAATGCAAAGCTCTCCTGGATGGCGAAATTATGGGACGGTAAAATTGACGCCGGTATTGATTTGGACTTCAAGGATTTCACCAGCCTTGATCAGTACTATGATGCAGATTTTGATCCTTCCACAGGGAAAGCAACCCTGACCCCCAAAGACGGTGCCCTTGAGTTTGACTTCAACTCCCGGGTCGGTGTCTGGCTGATGCAGATGGTCAATGTGTACGGCCTGGTCGGCAACGACTACATCGGTGTTGCCGGCGGCATGAACGTCCCCACGGTGTTTGGCGGACGTGATTTTGAAGCGAACTACCAGTACATCAGCATGTACGAAGATGATGACGCCTTTATTCATACGGTGTATCTGCGCAGCGAACTGGGCATGCATCGTGAACAGAAATATGCCCGGCGCATGGCGGAAAAACATAAAGTCAACGTCGGTGATCTCTGGCGCAGGGCAATGCGTAATTACTCCTCCGGTAATTTCTGGGATGCCATGTTTATCTTCGGCCGACTCAACGTGGAATATCCGGACTTTCCCAAGAATCATCTGGCCACCTATTATATCGGTCGCTGTCAGGAGGAGATGGAAATGCGCGGCTTTGCAACGGAGAACTACCACCGTGTTAAGAGCGAATATCCGGCTTCAACCAACGCAAATAATCTTGCCAAGCTCGGCCTGTTGCGCCTCAACTACCGCGAGGATGTGCCCTCGGAGGTTGCAAGCCTGCACAGTGAGCTTTCCGCCCCCAACGTAGCAGACTCAATCCGCCACGAGGCAAATTACTACATGGGTGAACAGGAAATGCAGAACGACAATCTTCAGAAAGCAATTCAGCTGTTCTCCAAGGTTCCTTCCACGCATAAGGACTACATGTTTGCCCAGCATTCCATGTCTGTAGCCTATGCGCGGCAGAACCAGTTTGATAAAACAAAACTTCATCTGGATAATGTCATTCAGACCCCCTACACCACCAATACCGGAACCTATCTCGGAGAACGGACAAAGGAGCTGCAGGAATCTATTAAGAACCGCGCATACGCCCTTCTTGGCTATTACTACTTCAACCAAAAGCAGTATCAGGCTGCCATGGCTTCTCTCAGTGAGGTAGACAGTGACAGCGAATATTTCCTGGACGCCCTGATCGGTAAGGCATGGTGTGCATTTAAAGTACAGAACTGGAGTGACTGTAAAGACTTTGCCACAGAACTGATGAATGAAACGGATAATGCCGTCCTTCAGGCAGAAGCCGGTGTAATGCTTGGTTATTACCACATAATAAATAAACAGTATAACGAAGCAGTGAAGGTGCTTGAGCCTATCAGCAATCGCCTTGCCACCTACAGTCCTCCTACGGATACTGTTCTGGAGCAAAAGAAAAATGAGTACTATGAGCATCGTACAGAATACTTCAACGTTGCTGAAAAAGCAAATTCCCTTGCTTTGACAACGTATAACTCCTACGTTGAAAATCAAAAAGACAGCCTGAAAAACATCAAGGATGAGTACGAAAAGAAAGTTCGTGCCTATGATAAAGCTGTGGATGAACGTAAACGAACAGCCTTTTTCGGCAGATCACCGAAGACCATGGAGCAGGTTATAAACTATGCCCTGGGTAAAGCTGAAGAGCAAAGTACTGTTTCCGAAGATGCTGAAGATGCTAACGAGGACATTGAAGATCTTGAGTCTGAAGAAGAAAAACTCCTCAGACAGCTGGAACAGATGGAATAATATGATAAATACCGTACACTATACGAGCCTTCCCTGCGGGGAAGGCTCATTTTTTATGGAGGCTATAATGGAAATCAAAACTACAGCAGTGATACTTGTTCTAAGTGCGGGTCTACTACTGGCTGAAACACACCGTATCACCCCGAATATGAGCATAAATCAAACTATAATATCCGCTCAATCCGGTGATACACTCCTTCTTTCTCCGGGAAAATACGAGGAAACGGTAAGTCTACCCCGAAACATTACTCTTCGCGGTGACTCCCCCTACAACACAATACTGCGCGGCTCGGGGCGTGAACCCGTACTGCGGGCATCCCGCAACAGCAAAATAGAAAATCTTACCATAGAAGAGGGCAGCAATGGAGTCTTTACCCGATCGCGCGGGGTGGAGATTTCCTCCTGCATCATTCGCAGAAATCGCCTTTCAGGGATTATGGCAATCAACTTTCTGCCTGATCTCAGCAATACGGTGTTTATCAATAATTCATCCCATGGGATCACGGCACAAACACTTCAGGGCGCCGGAAGTATCAGCTCGTGCAGCTTTATTAAAAATGACCGATCCGCCCTTGCTCTTTCCGGCACCGCCCCTGTAAAAATCGTTTCAAGCCTTTTCTACCATAACGGATTTGAGCATTTCACCGGCACAGCTAAAAAAATAACGGCGCAGAACAGCCTGTTCTATCCCAAACAGGAGGGGATCTCCTCCAAAGATAATCTCATCGTTAAACCGACCTTTGCATCTCTGCGGCGCCGTTCACCGGACTACTCCTGCAGCAGTCATCCAGCTTATGGAGCCTCTCTTCCGCAGTATTAAGAAACATACTGTTCCGGTCAGGAGCCCCATGAAAAATCATCAAGACACGGAGAAAACGGCCCTCTCACGAAGAAAGGGCCGTTTTAAAAATTGTATCAGCCGAAAAGTTCAGAGGCCGGCAGTTTCCCCGAAACCAAGGGCGATATTCATATTCTGAACCGCCGCACCGCTGGCGCCTTTTCCAAGATTGTCAAAACGGGCAATGACCATGGCCTGCGTATCATGGCCGGAGATAAATATCTCCAGATTATTTGTATTATTACAGGCCGTCGGCGAAAGAAACTTGCCGTCCAAAAGCGATTCCTGTACCGTTTCGGGGCCGTAAACACGCACAAAGTCTGAATCTTTGTAGAAATCCGCATACACCTGATGTATCATGTGCGGTGAAGCGGAAACCCCGTGTCCGGTCAGATGAAGCGGAACTGAAACCAGCATGCCCTTTTCAAAATCACCGACAATGGGGTAAAAAACCGGTGCAGACGCAAGATGCGGCACATATTGCATCTCCGGTAGGTGTTTATGATTCATATTCAGCGCATAGGGGCAGGCAGTATTGGCGCTGCGTTCATGCGCGGACAGATCTTCATACCGCTCTATGAGTTTGCGCCCGCCACCACTGTATCCCGTAATCGACGTTGTCGTAAAAGGATAATCCGCACCGACAACACCGCGGGTAACCAGGGGATACACCAGAGAAATAAACCCCGTTGCATGACATCCGGGATTTGCAATAAACTGTCCCGTACGGATATTCTCCCGATGAGTATCGCTTAACTCGGGAAAACCGTAGGCCCAGGCAGGATCTGTACGATGCGCCGTCGATGCGTCAATCACCCGGGTATGGGGATTTTTGACAAGCTGTGCTGATTCCCGTGCGGCAAAATCGGGCAGACAGAGGATCGTACAATCCACATCATTGATGATTTTTTCCTTTTCTCCCAAATCTTTGCGCATCTCATGGGAAATCTCCACAAGTTCTATATCACTGCGGGCGGAAAGTCGTTCTCGAATCTGCAGCCCCGTGGTCCCGACCTGTCCGTCAATAAAGACACGTTTTCTCATGCATTCTCACTCGCTGAATTCACAGAATCAAGGGATAAATATATATCATTTACATCGGCAACAGCATCCACCGGAAGTGAAACAGCCGGTTCAACGACCTCACCGGGACGGAGAGTAATAAGGTTGTCATCCCAGAACACCGGCGTCAGAACCTGCCCTGCGGCGTCGCGCAGATCAGCCTGAACAGCAAAGGCCACCGCCTCTCCCGTATTCTCAAGGCGCACTGTTCCCCGGTACTGCAATTCTTCACGGTGCAATTCAAGGCTTCCCTGTACGCCTGTTTTCGGCAGATTCCGCAGGGCGGAAAAATCACTCCATGACGCCAGGGGGCGATAGAACCAGGTTTCTTTTGTACTCTCGTGGACAAGGGTGTCTTTCGTTGTTCCTGAAAGCCAGTACACATTACGGCTGATCAGGTCTCCTTTCGTGTCATGTAACTCCAGAAACAAAAAGAGCAGCTTCCGCCGGGGCAGTTGCACCGTTCCCGCGCAAACCTGTGTTCCTGCATCAAGACTGAGGATTTCTTCACTGCTGTGAAGGACTTCCCCACCGGCAGTACACAGCTGTACCTGCAGGCGCAGATCCTTCAATGCACGGTCTGAAAAATTGAGACATCGAATCGATCCGTCATCATAGGAATACTGCACATGCGTCGGCTCACAGGCCCGCTGTGCGCCGTAGAATCCACCTGTGGGGAGGTTGTAGTAATCGTATTTCTGCCAGATCAGGGACGGCCAGTGACCATTGAGCATCCAGCCGATTACGCCGGTCCCCGCCGGATAATTACGCCCGTACGCCTCGTACATGGCACGCCAGGCTTCATAGCTGTTCCATTGGGCCGCCTGCAGAAACAATTTCAGATTTTTTCGGGATACTCCGTAGCGTTTCTCCAGACTTGTATTCATGACTTCCGTATCCAGAAAAGATGCAAGACCGGCGTGATGATTCCAGGTTGGCGATCCCACCCACCGCTGGGCGGGATCAGTAATCATTTTACAGACACTCTCAAAACGCGGAAACGAAGAATCCGGGCCGGTTTCCGTGTTGAAGGAATCTGCATGCCCCGGCATGGACTCATCGTACCAATAGACGGGGGGCACGTATCCATACGGGCCGGACATTTTCACGCCGGTGTTTCCGGTAACGGCAGAAGGGTGCTCTGCCGCACTGGAAAGGCGCTCCAGTTTCGGGGCATACGCATCCAGAACAGAAAGATACATGCGCTCCACCGGCGGTATGGGCGGAAAATCGCTGCCGTAAAACCACGCGGCAAGAGAAGGACGATCGCGCAGACGCAGGAGCTGTGATACCAGAGACTCCCGGGCAATATGATAATCATCGGGCTTCCATTTGCGCCACTGTTCCCAGTGCGTGCAGCATGGCCAGCCGGCAAGAACAAGTATCCCCTCGCGGTCGCAGAGATCCCAGAAATAATCCGAGGCAAGCTTTCCTTCAAGGCGAACCGTATTAAAGTTCATTTGGCAGAGATAGGCAATATCGATCTCATCCTGTTTGTGACTGTGATCAAGGAGAAGACGCGGCGACCAGGCAGAACCGCGGATAAGCATATCCCTGCCGTTAAGGGTAAAGATCCGCGCACCATGTTCATTGATCCGGCTGGTAAGAGTGCGGAAACCGATCTGCTTTTCGACGGCATCGCTCTGCACACCATCGGTATCGCAGATAGCGGCCCGTACCGTTGTCAGAGAGGGTGAACCCATATCCCGACTCCACCAGAGCTCGATACCCGAAAGAAGCACCTCTTTGATGATTTCTGCAAGATCCTGCTCCTCCCAGGGGGCCAGGCTTACGGAAAAGGTAAAATCTTCGTGCCCGGCCTTGAGGGAGAGCTCTCCGGAGAAAGGCGCATCACTGCGATTGACAACACGTCCCTTCGGTGCAAGGAACACTTCCTGCAAAGAATCATCACGAAAAGTGTAGTCAAAAAAGAGATCCTCCAGGGAAACCGGCCCGGAACTGAGCAGCTCCACGGGTCGCCAGATTCCGGCGGAATCATCCGGCGGAACGGGACTCCAATCGATAAAGGTTATACCCAGATCATCCGGACGCTGGGCGGTGATCTTTACGGCAAGACGGTTGGGACGGTAGCGCTTGGTAAAACAGGTAATATCAATTTTATGCTGCCGGTACGGTCCGGACATCTGCACAGCCGCAGCAACCCGCTTACCGTTGAGCCAGACTTCTGCCTGAAAGTTAATGCCCTTAAACATGAGGTAATAGCGCCGATCGCGCCGTTTATCTTCACCGACTTCAAACTCTGTGGCATACCAAAAGGGTTTGCGAAAGGGAGAATCTTCGGGCATATCATGAAAAGCAAAATGAGTTTCCGCATCCTTTTTGTACCCGGGAATTGTCTGCATATTTCTGTCTGTACAGGGATCGTCATAGAGCCCGGCTTCCGCACAATGCCCCACAATTGTTCCGGGCACCTGCACGGGAATCCAGTCCTCCGGAGGCCATGGTTCGGAAAATACGTTTTCAACAATATCAACAGAATAACCCGGTTTTGTCATATACCAGGACTGCAGACGTTTTCTCATACACTGTTACCTTCGTTATTGTTTTTTTGTTATACCCAGAAGCGTCACCCACCGATCTCCACTGTCGGGAGATTCAAGGACAACCCGATATGTCCCCGAGGCGCAGGCCGCTCCACGATTATTGCGACCATCCCAATATATAATTTTTTCATCTTCGGAATGATACATAAATCTCTGATGAGCCACGCGACTGCCGAGATAGTCATACACCGTGAGGGTCAGGGGCATTGATTCTTCTGAGTTATCCGGAAAATCCACAAGAAAGGCAGCTCCCTGATGGAGCAGACCGGCACTGACTTCGTGCATTTGCATGCCGTAGGCTTTTTCTGCAGGAACCACAGGATTGGAAAGCGCCGTGACACCGGGGGTGGTATCTTTGGAGTGATCTGCCTCTGCAAGAACCGCAGGCCCCGCCTGAACCTGTCTGCCTGAATCATTGTAGAATCGAAGATATACGGTTTCGGGGGGAGACGAGTGTCCACCGAACTCAACCGTGCAGAGCGTGTCGTATTCCTGCGCATCCGGCAGATCACGGTGCCGAAGGCCGTCCACACGGGCGCGATGTTCTTTTTGTCCTGAAAGCAGTTCGAACTCATTTGAATAGACCTTTTCGATCCGACTCTCCCGGGCAAGGCCCATACTCATGCTGAAAGCATACAGGCTGTCCCCGAAAACACCGTGAAGACGACCGAGCGTTTTTCCTCTTTCCCGGCTGATACCGAGGGTACAAACCGGCGCAGAGCGCTGACCCTCTGCACGGAAAGAACCGCCTGTATCATTACGATAACTCCAGCTCCACATAGCGCTGAATACAGAAAGATCCTGATAATCATACTGCCCGTCTTCACGAATATCCAGTACGGTATAGGGCGCTGTTGCCCCGGACCGAAGGGGACCGCATTCCTCCACGCGTGAAATATCACCGTATTCAGCAAAACTGTCCCAATAGGTTCCGGCAATAATCAGATCCAGAATATCCACGCAATGATCTCCATTGTAATCGGCGGCCAAACTCATGGGGGCAACCGCCACGGCGTGATTATCCCCACCGCAGGTATTTGCGGCATCATCGGCAACGGGAATATTACCGGAAAGCGCAAGGGAATCCCCGACTCTGACAGCACCCGCCGGAACCTGCAGAAGCCACTCCGCGCCGTTCAGATGCAGCGCATCGATAACGGTAATCACAGTTCCTGACTGATTTTGAAGAAGCTCACCCTGAAGTATCACATCCGCCCCGGGAGGCTCGGAAAAACGCACCCGCAGTGTATCCATACGGCCTTCTCCCGGCTGCAGCATAAGTGATCGCAGAACCGGCGCAAGGGAATCATGAACCGGTACACGCCATGCACCGCCAAGAAAAGTTGTATCATCCACCCGGCAGGCATCGGTACTGATATATTCATCCGCGGCGGCAGTCCCCGTTTCACTGCTGTCCACAGACTCTGTTACGGGAAGACGCAGAACCCGGTCAGCAATCTGCAAAGCTCCGCGGGGCGTAAAGACGCGGCGATGGGGAAACTGAATATCAAGAAGATCCGCAGAAATTGATGCCCCCGGAGAGAGAGCCCCCGTCAGGGAAAAAGCAACTTCATCCACAAAACCGTCCGCCGGTTTTGCATCAGTGTACCATGCCTTTTGTATGTAAATTCTGCGATCATACGTTGTGAGCTTCTGCTGTGTAAAACGCGCCCCCGAAAGGATCATACGGGAATGAGGTACAACGGAATTACGCGTCACTGAATAGATCACGGTGTCACCGAAAACATCTCTGCGCCGAACCGGCAGATCCAGGGAGTCATCCGCCGTAAGTGTATCAAGGTAGGGATAGAGATCAGGGGAATCTGTGATAATTTTCAGGGTGTCTCCGTAATTATCATCAGCATGATACATGAGTTCCGGGGAAGTGGCGTGCAATACTGCGGTGAACAGAAAAAGTAAAGAGAGTGCTGCAACAGTGTACTTCATTGTATCTCCCGGATAACTACAGGGGCGGACGTTTCTTCGATACGAACAGGAACACGATTATGATCAAGAACAAGTGAGCTGCTCAGAGAAGAAACCACACTCTGGGAGGAATCCGCAACAGAGGTATCGGCGGATACAAAAAGAGTGAGGCATTCCCCTGACAGATCGGGCGGATTATTTGGTGCAAAGAGACAGTTTGCGACGGAGCTGTCTGCGCCGGCAGCGGTAAAAATCTGTCCTTCAGGCCCGTTCAACCGCGCCGAGTCAATGGAGATATCAAAGAGAGCCAGGTGCAGCAGAGAAACCGGTTCAAACAGATTATCTATCTTCAGGTGCAGACTGTCCCTGTCACCCGGGCCCAGGTGAAGAGTATCCGGCAGCAAAGTATAGCGATTGTTATGGGGAAAAGATGCTGTAAAATACAGGGAGGTATCCAGAAGAATACTGCCATTCTGCGGATTGCTGCAGCGCAGATCCCAGCGGGCCGGGCCTTCTGCGGGAACTTTCGTGCGGATCGTATCGGTTGCGGAAACCGTCTCCCACGGCGTATTGCCGCAACGCACGGCGCACTGCAGATTCCGGGAAACTGCACCTTCCAGCACTGCAATCACCGTGTCTCCAGACAGGGTATCACCCCTGATATTGCTGGAAATATCAGACAAATCAGGATACTCCACATCTGATTCAGTCACAGATGAGCAGGAACACCACAGGAGCGGGAGAAGACCCAGAATCAGTATGTACTGTTTCATATACTACAGTATACTGCAGGGAGCTCATTTTTTCAGAAATAACTTGTCCCCAAAAACTTTTCGGTGGGGCCGTTTCAATTTTTACAGAGAAAATTCACCATGCCCTTTTATCAAATTTACAGATCACTCCCCTGCAGACCGACTGCCGGAGAAATGCCCCCTGCCGACGCAGCATACCGACCAACAGGCCGTAAGAGATCATACCCCTCAAAGCCAGAGACCACCTCCGCCGGTTCGAGGATGTTCAGGACAGTGCTTTTCTCTTTTACCTGATTTTGTATACCCGGAACATAATCTTTTTACATTTTCCCAAAATATCATTGTTATATTTATTACGCCCCTTTGATTCTTTCCGGCACCAGTTTGCGGGATATATCTTTACCCACAGCTAAGCAACCTTATCACCGGAGAGAAAATGCTGTCCTGGCTTTTCGACAAACCCTTCCTCAAGCGCATCGGAGCTCTTGCCATACCCATTGCACTGCAGGAATTATTCGTAACACTTCTGCAGTTTGTGGATACGGTGATGGTCAGCCACATTGTTACTGACGCCCGCACAGAGGCCGGAGAAAGCATTGCCATTGCAGCTGTTTCCTTTGCGGGGAACAACCTGTTTCTCTTTATTCTTCTTTTGGTGGGAATCACCTCGGGACTCTCCATCTTTTCTGCGCAGTACTGGGGTGCCGGAGATGCGCATAATGCCCGAAAAACCCTGGGGCTCTCCATGCTCGGTGCGGCAGGGGCCGCCTTCATTTTTGCCGTCCCCTCATTCATTTTTGCCGAAGAATTCATACGTTTTTTCAGTACCGAGCCCGAAGTTGTCCGCATGGGAGCCCTCTATCTGCGTATCCTTGTATTCAGCTACATCTGCACGGGCCTGACCTTTTCCATATCCTCCGTTTTGAAAAGCATCACCGATGTCAAAACACCGATTATCATCAGCAGCGGGGCGGTAATCCTCAACACCGGCCTGAACTACCTCCTGATCTTCGGTAAATTCGGCGCTCCTGAACTGGGTGTCGCCGGTGCCGCTATCGGAACTCTCATTGCAAAAAGCCTGGAAACGGCAGTCCTTATCGGCAGTCTCTATCTGCGCCGCTCTCCCCTGGCAAGCACCAACTGGCGCGATTATTTCGTGTATCCCGCCGGGTTTGTTATCCGCAAAGTCCGCACAACACTGCCCGTGGTTGGTAATGAGATGGGCTGGGCTCTGGGCGTTTTTGTCTACAACAAAATTTATGCCACTGTCGGTACAGATGCAGCCATGAGTTTTACCCTGGCAGAACGGGTTTCTTTTCTCTTTATGGTGATTTTTATCGGCACCTCGGCAGCAACGGCAACCCTCAGCGGCAATACTATCGGCCGGGGGGATCTTAAACAGGCTCAGGATGACAGCGGCCGCATTCTGATTCTGTTTACGGGCATCGGCATCATTCTGGGGCTGCTCTGCATTCTGTCTGCACCGCTCTGGACGGCTCACGTATTTCAGATTGAAACAGAACATATGCGGCAGGTTATCAATGCCCTCATTATCAGCACGGCAGTTATCCTGCCCTTCAAAGTAATCAACATCCACGGAGTAAACGGCCTGATGCGCAGCGGCGGTGACACAACATTCTCCATGTTTGTGGATATTCTCTCCCTGTGGGGCATCGGCGTTCCCCTGGGCATTATCTCCGCCATTGTCTTCGGTCTGCCTCTCTGGGCGGTGTATTTAATTATCGGGACTGAGGAAGTAGCAAAGGCCGTGGTCGTCATTAACCGCGTACGTACGGGGCGCTGGATCAACCGGGTTATCGAGAACCCTCTCTGATGACTCCTGTGGGATTATTTTTACAGAAAGTATAATCTCTTTCGCTCCAAATTGCAGGGAAGAAGGCGTATTTCCCTGCACATACCGCGTGAGCTCCATGGCAACACAGATATCGTTTTGGGAAAACCAAAACAACTCATCCTGATCCAGCCCTCCTTTTCAGGGTAAAAATTCACCATTATTCCGGTAATTCCCCTCAGATCTTTGCAGGGGCTGCGCATTAATCCTACAGTATAAGAGAAGAAAACAACCATTTAAGATGCAGGAGAAATGCTATGTTTCACGGAATGAATACACACGGATGGGGAATGGGCTGGGGGTGGCTCATCGGACTGATTATTCTTGTAGGAATACTTCTGATTGTTGTAAAAATGGTACAGGCCAACAACGGAGTATCCGGTAATACCAAGACGCCCCTTGATATTCTAAAAGAACGATATGCCAAAGGAGAAATTGACAAGCAGGAATTTGATGAACGTAAAAAAGACTTATAAAGGAGGAACTGTGAAAAACCATAATCACCACCACGGAAATCATACCCATAAACAGCATCACGGTAAAAGCTCCGGAGACCATTCCGGCCATCATGCAATGATGATTCAGGATTTTCGCATACGCTTTTGGGTTTCACTGATCATAACCCTGCCAATACTCTTCCTTTCACCGATGATTCAGGGAATGCTGGGATACAGTTTTACATTCAACTATTCCGATATTGTTCTTTTTGCTCTGTCAGCATTTGTATACTTCTACGGCGGATGGCCTTTTCTTACGGGCCTGGTGGATGAAATAAAACAGAAAAGCCCCGGTATGATGACCCTTATCGGAGTAGCCATAACAGTTGCATTCGGGTACAGCTGCGCCACAACATTTGGACTGGAAGGGAAAAAATTCTTCTGGGAACTGGCGACACTTATTGATGTTATGCTCCTGGGACACTGGATCGAGATGAAATCCGTCATGGGCGCGTCCCGCTCACTGGAAAAACTGGTGGAAATGATGCCCAATCAGGCTCATCTCATAACAGGGGAAAGCACCAAAGATGTCACGGTGGGAGAACTGAAAAAAAATGATGTGGTATTGGTGCATCCCGGCGAAAAGATCCCCGTGGATGGTCTCATTACAAAGGGAGAAAGCACAATAAATGAATCCATGGTGACCGGTGAATCAAAACCTGTAAAAAAGGGGCGGGATGCCACGGTTATCGGCGGCACAATTAACGGAAACAGTTCATTACATGTCGTGGTGCAGCAGGTCGGTGAAGAGGCGTATCTCAGCAAGGTTGTCGGTATGGTGCGTGCGGCACAGGAGGAAAAATCAAAAACACAACACCTGGCCGACCGGATTGCCTTTTGGTTAACCATTATTGCACTCACCGTAGGATTTGCCACCCTGTTCACCTGGTTATTGATGGATAAGCCCTTTGCCTTTGCCCTTGAACGTATGGCAAGTGTAATGGTTATTACCTGTCCCCATGCCTTGGGGCTGGCTGTACCATTGGTCGTTGCCATATCAACCACCATTTCAGCACAAAAAGGATTGCTGATCAGAAACAGGTCCGCCTTTGAAAACGCCGGAAAGATCAGTATGCTTGCATTTGACAAAACAGGCACACTTACGAAAGGGAATTTCGGGGTAACCCGTTTCGGCGCATTGAACAGCAAATATAATGATACGGAAATACTTCGTTTTGCCGGATCCCTGGAAGCACAATCAGAACACTCCCTGGCTGTTGGCATCATGGATAAAATAACACAGGAGGAAATCACCGTACCCGAAGCAGAAAACCTTACGGCCATTACGGGCAAAGGAATTACTGCAAAGGTGGGAAATCAGGAAGTACACGTCGTCAGCCCCCGCTACGTCCAGGAAGAAAACATCGAAATACCCGACAGTGTCTATACAAACAATGCGGAAACCGTTGTTTTTGTATTGATTGAAAAAGAATTAGCCGGGTTTATCGCCATGGCAGACGAAATCAGGCCGGAATCGTATGAAGCGGTAAAAACGCTGAAAACCAACGGACTGAAGCTCTATATGATGACCGGCGACAATGAAAAAACCGCAAAGAGCGTGAGCAGTGAGCTGGGCCTTGATGGATATTTTGCGGGGATCCTGCCCGACGGCAAGCTTGAAAAGATTCAGGAATTTCAACGGGATGGTGAGTTTGTCGCCATGACCGGTGACGGTATCAATGATGCTCCTGCTTTGGCAACCGCCGATGTGGGAATCGCCGTAGGTTCCGGTACTGATATTGCAGCAGAAACTGCCGATATTATACTGGTGAACAGCAATCCCCGTGACATCGCATCTTTGATCATTTTTGGAAAAGAAACACATAAAAAAATGATACAGAACTTTGTATGGGCCACAGGATATAACGTGCTGGCAATACCTTTGGCGGCGGGGGTGCTCTATAGTGCAGGAATTTTGATTAATCCCGCATTGGGAGCAGTCCTGATGAGTCTGAGCACGGTTATTGTCGCAGTAAATGCACAATTGTTACGCGGCAAACTGCGCATGGAGTAATTCCTGATATCAAGGAGTACCGGGGTTGACATGCCAACGTAAGAAAGTATTTTGTCAGCAGGTAAGGCAACATCTGTGAACCGGATCAACCGAAAGGAATACCGACAGATGCAGTCCGCAATCATTCCCGGTGCTACAGCAACAGGTGGCGGTAAAACAATATGAACGTTTTTAAAAACAGAACGACCACCACTACAGCATTGACCGCCTTTACGGTCTCCCCCCCTGTTGCGCTCAAAGGTATGAAATGACCTTATCCGCCGGAATTTTAATCTTTGCCGCAGCAACCCTGGTTATTATATTTGCCGGGACAGCCCTCACGGAATATGCCGATAAACTTGCCGATAAGACAGGCTTGGGAGAAGCTCTTGTCGGTGCAGTATTCCTGGGCGGCGTCACATCCATAGCAGGCATCATCACCTCAGTTTCTGCGGCCTGTACAAATCATCCGCAATTAGCGATAAGTAATGCCATAGGGGGCATTGCTGTGCAAACGGTCTTTCTTTCCATTGCAGATATTTCATATCGTAAAATCAATCTGGAACATGCTTCTGCCTCAATGGCAAACATAATGCAGGGAGTTCTCCTTACAGGGCTGCTCACCCTGGTAATTCTCGGCATTGTCAGTCCCGAAATTACCCTGCTCAACATCCACCCTGTATCGTACATCATAATAATCACATATCTGGTCGGAACGAAAATGATTGCACGGGCAAAAGACAACCCCATGTGGAAAGCCATCACCACAATTTCCACCGTAAAAGATATACCTGACGAAGAAAGTGTCAAAAACATACAATTGCACACATTGATTACCGGTTTTATTCTTCTTTCAATACTGGTGGGCAGCGCGGGCTATGCCGTTGGTATAGCGGGTATCACCATTGCCGAAAAAAGTTTCTTAAGTGAAAGTTTTGTCGGGACACTGTTTACCGCAGTGGCAACGTCATTTCCGGAACTGATTGTATCACTTGCAGCCGTACGCAAACGGGCATTAACCCTGGCCGTGGGTAATATTATCGGCGGTAACTCCTTTGATGTGCTTTTTGCTGCGTTTTCCGACATGGCATATCAAAGAGGCAGTATATTTCATAATATCACAAATGAACAGACATTTATGGTTGCCGTAACACTTCTTATGACAAGCATTCTGGTTATGGGGCTCCTCTTCAGACAACGGAAAGGGATTGCCAATATCGGCTGGGAAAGTGCATTATTACTGGTACTGTACATTCTTGGCAGTGTGTCATTGTTTTTCCTGTTTTAACGCCGGTATCAGCTGACTCCTCTTTGCAATCCTCCCTGTCGAAACCATGCCGCAGGGCAAAAATGCTTTCGGGCATACGGCAGGTAATATATTTTTTCAGGAATAGAATTGCTGAATCCACCGGATATGCATCCGGGAAAATTACTCAAAGGAAGGTGCAGTCATTTTGATCTGCCCCGTACATACAGTAAGGAATTCCCGACGTTCCGGAAGAATGTCCGGAAAGGGAACATTATGGCACACATAAGCTCCGCTCTGGTAGCTCTGGCAGCCCTCTTCTGGGGACTTTCCGGAGGGATCGCCGCACTACTTATGGCCGAAGGCTGGAACGCCACGGTGGTTGCCTTTTACCGCGGCGCAATCGGACTGTTATTTGTCCTCATCTGGCTGGGTCTGCGTCCCCGCCGCAGCGGATTGACCAATCCCCGCGTATGGCTTTGGGCGGCAATTGCCGGGCTTGGTGTAGGCGGTAACTTTACCTTCTATTTTATAAGCATCGACGAGGGAAGTGTTGCCGTTGCAGCAACACTCATGTACTGCGCGCCGGTCTTTGTGTATCTTGTATCCTTTCTTCTAAAGCTTGAACGGCCCACCCCCCGCAAGTGGGTTGCAGTTATTTTTGTGATGATCGGCGTTGTGCTGCTTACAGGAGTATATGATGTTGACGCCGATGCAGTTACCGCAATGGGCCTTGGTGCCGGACTGTTATCTGCACTTTCATACGCCCTCTTCATATTCGGATTTAAGTCTGCATCATTTCACGGCAGTCCACAGGCAATCCTCGCCATAGCCTTTGCCGTACTTGTGTTGCTCCTGATTCTACCGGCACATCCTGCTGAAATCACGAGAGTGCTGATGAGTTCGAAAGTTTGGATGTTTATCGTACTTGGTCTCCTCGGTGCGGGAGTATCCTTTATTATCTATATTGTCGGGCTCAAACACACAGCTCCGGCCGTGGCGGCAATTACGGCAATGGTGGAACCGGTTACGGCCTCCATTTTCGGCGTGGCGGTACTGAAGGAATCCCTCGCGGGGATGCAGATACTGGGCATGGGGTTGATCCTTATTACGGTTACGGCTCTGAGTGTTCATTCACAGGACCGCTGAACAGCACCACGCCGGCGTTGCCGCTTTTGTAAGATTTCTGTGTTTTTGCAATTACTCCTTGAACCAGGAAAATCCGGAATAGATTTTAATACATTGCCGCCATACCCGAATTGTAAGAGAAACCTCATACGTCAGGAGCTTTTCATGCGCGTACCATTCTGCATTTTAATCACTGTAATTGCCGTGTACAGCGGCTTTGATCCGTCTTCCCGCCCCCTTGTACCGCGCCCAATCACCCATACCGCAAGCACCTATAATGATATGGCCTCAGCAGATATGGATGGGGACGGAGATATTGATCTGATCACTGCCGCAGACGGGCCAAGCCCTTTTACGCTGCATGAGAATCGTGCAGGAGGTCTGCACCCCCACCACCTTGCGCCTCAGCCATCCGGTGGTGTACAGGCTCCGACAGGACTATTCATCACCATTGCAGACTTTACAGGAGACGGACTCCCGGATATTCTTGGGGCAAACAAAGATAACAGGATTCTTCTTTTTGTAAACAGAGGTGAACTCTCCTTCATCACACGAAGAATAGCCGCTACATACAAGCGCATTACCGGGCTTTTCAGCGCAGATATCGACGGTGACGGCGATATGGATGCAGGATTTATCTATCGGGACGGATCTCAATACAGCCGATCCCTTGCGCTTCTGGAAAACAGAGATGGCTTATTGCATACGAAAAGTTAT
>JBNJDQ010000011.1:0-35079 GCA_051745065.1 Fibrobacterota bacterium | reverse complement strand
GTGTGTGTCACGGATTCAGCGCTTCCCTGCAGGCTGAGGGATAATGTCTGAGTCAGATTCCGTGAAATTTCGCCGGTCACCCGTGAGAGATAGTCACTGCTGCGAAAGAGGTACGATGTATCGCCGGGAATATTCGGAGCGGCATAGGTATAGCGGAGATCCTGGCGCATATCGCCGTAGGTGTAGCGCAGGTGGGGATTCCAGGGGTTTTGTGCGGCAATTTCGAACGTTGATATGCGGCTGTGCGTAAAGGGATTGGTGCCCGTATCGGAGATATGGGTTTCCCGAATACCCAGGTCTTTATAAATATCGTACATGGATCCCTTGTCGTGCGAGTAGTCAATGCTGTCCATGTTGGAGAAGCTTGTGTACACTCCCAGGGTGATGCTGTCGGTGATATTACGCAGAAAGCGAAGGTTGAGTATGTTTCCGTTAAACAGCCCGGTTTCTGTGTTAAAGGTGAGGTCCGTGGTTGCAACGGGAGCAGTCCAGCCGGTGATTGTGCGGCTGTTAACCTTCTCCACAGGGACGGTGCGGGTATAGATCGGCTGCAGCAGGGTCCAGGGCAGAGTTGCACCATGCAGTTGCGGCGGGGGATCGCCGCGGTGCGCGGGAAAGGGGTATCCCCGGTACAGAGGACGATTGAGATATGAGCCCGGTGCGAAGGAAACACCATGCCACGGCGCAGTGGTATTGAGCAGATCAGTCCATGAAAAGCGGTCACTGCGTTCCAGATTGTATCGATTCAGGCTGTCCTGGGGAAAATGGACTGTATGCTCTGTTTCGAAGCTGTAGATACCTGCAAACTGGCGGGACAGCAGAGGAAACAGGTCCATGCGAAGAGTGTCGCGCCGGTGCGCGGTCAGGCTGTCCGTCGGGGCGGAGGATGTTGAGGTTGATTTGCCGTAAAGAAGACTGATCAGAACAAATGTAAGCAGACCGTATTTACAGCTCTTCACGCAGAATATCCCAGGTGGTGTAGGTTGCATCGGCCATGTCTGTCCAGTCATCACTCTCTTTGGAATCGAAATAGATTGTTCCAACGTCGGCGGCCCGGCCGGATTCAATATCGTGTTTGTAGTCGCCGATAATGACCGTTTCCTTTGCGGAAACATTCCATTTGGTAAGAAAATAAAAAACCGGTTCCGGGCTGGGCTTTGCCGGTTTAAACTCCCGCGTGAGGATATTGGTTTCGTCAAAAAATTCCAGAAGCCCTGTTTTTAAAAGGGTGATTTCCGTATGAACCTTATTGTTACGCGTGAGAAGACCGAGGTTGTCCCCGCGGTTCTGCAGAAAACGCAGAAAGGGTTTTACCCCGGGCTGAGGCTGTGCTTTATTGGCAAAATCGAGTTCGATTTCCTCAAGTTTCTTATGAATCAGCAGAGCCCGTTCGCGATCCTGTCGTTTGATAAAGGCGATAATGTCCTCGTCTGCAGGAACTCCGATGATGCGGCGTATCTCGTTAAAATCGTGCAGAGGAACGGTCAGAGTCCCGTCCATGTCGAAAATCCAGTTATGTATTTTCGTAAAATTTATCATTTCGTCGTGCTCCCGGGGCTGTTGTTTCTGTCGGTATAATATATTTTATCCCTTCGGATACTCAAAATAAAAAGGGCTTCTTCTATGAACAGCGATAATACAGCGATACTTCTCATGCATTGTCCCGACAGAGAGGGCCTGATCTCTGCTGTTACGGCACAGCTTTCGCGCTTGGGGGCAAATATCCTTTATCTGGATCAGCATGTCGATCGGGAGCACAACCGTTTTTTTATGCGCGTGGAATGGTCCCTTGAGGATTTCAGCATTGACCTGGAGGATTTTTCGGTTATTTTTCGGCACGAAGTGGCTGATAAATACAATATGTACTGGGAGGTCTACCGCAGTACCCGGCGCGAAAAACTGGCACTCTTTGTGTCCCGGTATCGTCACTGCTATTATGATATTCTCAGCCGGTGGAAAGCCGGAGAGCTGAATGCGGATATCTCCGTGGTTATCAGTAATCATCCTGATTTAAAAGAGGAAACCGAAGAGTTCGGCATTGATTTTGTGCATATTCCCGTCAGCCGCAACACCCGCGAAAAAGCTGCAGCCCAACAGGCTGAGGTGCTTGAACAGTACGGTGTCGATTTCATTGTACTGGCCCGGTACATGCAGATTATTCCGGAATCCCTGATTGCGCGGTACCGCGACAGAATTATTAATATTCATCACTCCTTTCTCCCATCTTTCCCCGGGGCACGTCCATACCATCAGGCGTATGAGCGGGGGGTGAAAATTATCGGTGCCACGGGGCATTATGTTACGAAGGAACTCGACGCCGGCCCGATTATTGAACAGGATGTGGAGCGGGTGGATCATACCTTCTCCGTGAGGGACTTTATCAGTATCGGCCGGGATGTGGAGCGCACCGTTCTGTCCCGGGCGGTTCAGAAACATGTGGATAAAAAAGTGATACCCTTTAACAACCGTACGGTGGTCTTTACCTGAAGCTGTGCAGATCATTTTGCGCCCGGTTGGTGCAGAGTATATTTTAACGAGATACGGAATTAACGAAAAGGATTAATCTATGGGTACTAATTATTTCAACGAGATCTCCTTTGCCAGAAAGGTAAACGAGCTTGGACAGTGTCGTTTCATGAGCCGCGATGAGTTTAAAAAAGGTGTGGAAAAACTTGCCGGCAAAAAGATAGTTATTGTCGGCTGTGGTGCGCAGGGGCTTCACCAGGGGCTCAATCTGCGCGATTCCGGTCTGGATGTGTCCTATGCACTGCGTCAGTCCGCCATCGACCAGAAACGCCAGTCCTGGAAAAATGCTTCGGAGAACGATTTTGCCGTTGGTACCATTGAAGATATGGTTCCCCAGGCGGATCTTGTCGCCAATCTGACACCGGATAAATTTCATACCAGTGTGGTTGAAAGCATTATGCCCCTTATGAAAAAAGGTGCTGCGTTGCTCTATTCCCACGGGTTTAATATGGTTGAAGAGGGCATGAAGATCCGTGAGGATATCACTGTTATTATGGTTGCACCGAAGTCTCCGGGCTCTGAAGTGCGCGAAGAATACAAACGCGGTTTCGGTGTTCCCACTTTGATTGCGGATCATCCCGATAATGATCCCCGCGGTGACGGCCTTGAGATTGCAAAGGCATATTGCTGCGGAACAGGTGGCGACCGTGCCGGCGTGCTGCAGTCTTCCTTTGTTGCTGAAGTTAAATCGGATCTTATGGGGGAGCAGACAATTCTTTGCGGTATGCTTCAGGCCGGATCAATCCTGTGCTTTAATAAAATGATTGAAAAGGGCGTTGCCGAAAACAAAGCGTCCCGTTTGGTGCAGTACGGCTGGGAGACTGTAACAGAGGCTCTCAAACACGGCGGCATCACCAATATGATGGATCGTCTGTCCAATCCCGATAAGATCAGGGCATTCAATCTTTCTGAAGAACTGAAAGAGATTATGGCCCCCCTCTACAGAAAGCATATGGATGATATTATCTCCGGTGCGTTTTCCTCCACCATGATGGAAGACTGGGCGCAGGATGATAAAAATCTTCTCGCCTGGCGTGCGGCAACCGGTGAAGAGCCTTTCGAAAAGGCCTCATCCGAAGGCATTGAACTGAACGAGCAGGAATATTTTGATTACGGTATCCTTATGGTTGCCATGATCAAAGCCGGTGTTGAGCTTGCCTTTGAAACAATGACCGCCACAGGAATCTACCCGGAATCTGCGTATTACGAATCTCTTCACGAGGTTCCTCTTATTGCCAATACCATTGCCCGCAAGAAACTTCACGAGATGAATGTGGTGATTTCCGATACTGCAGAATACGGTAATTATCTCTTTGCCAATGCCTGCGTTCCCCTCCTTGCTGATTTTATGAGTTCCGTGGATACCGATGTTATCGGCACGGGAACTGCCACTGCGGATACTGCCGTGGATAATCGTCGTCTCATTGAAGTGAATGCGGCAATCCGCAATCATCCTGTTGAGTGTATCGGCCGTGAGCTGCGCACGTACATGGAAGACATGAAGGCGATTAAGTAAGGCCGCTGTTGTTCAGTCATGTCGGGCGGTCCTGCGGGATCGCCTTTTTTTTATGGCAGATTCAGAACTCTATGATAGTATTGAAGTATTGGTTTCTCTTCTGCGTATCTCCTTTGGACGGATTCTGCATTATCCGACAACGCAGGGGTGGTCATATTATATTTTTCTGCCGACCTCACCGGCAGCGTTAGAGCAGCCGCAACAACAGGAGTGATTCGTAATGTTCAGACTCTGTGCAGTCCTTGTCGTATCAGTTTTCTGTATCCACCTGCAAGGGGCGGAATTTCTGCATTACCGTCTGGGGAAACAGTACATGGAGGCGGGAAGTAACGCCATGGCCCTGGAGGAGTTCCGCCGTGTTGTGGCGGAGTATCCGGATCATTATAATTCCTACTTTAATATCGCAGAGATTCAGCGCCGTCAGGGGAAGGACGCCCTGGCGGAGTATAATTATAAAAATGCCCTGAAGTACAACCCGGGGTGGGCACAGGCCTACGAACGCCTGGCGCAGATCTATCGTGATCGGGGTGATCGCAACGAAGCTGTTCGTATGCTGCAGTCTGCTGCACGGGAATCCGAAGGCGAGCGCAGGGAGGCATATAACCGACAGATTGATTCACTTCTTGCGTCGGCTCAGGCGTCAGATACATCGGCTGAGGAAGCTTCTGCTGAAACAGAAAATGATGAGCCAGGGCAATCCTCCGGGGAGGCATCGCAAAAATCTGCATCTGCAGAATCATCTTCTTCAAAAAACACCATGGATACGCGCACGGTTCCTGCCGATGCAAAAAAACAGCTCGATTCTGCCATTGCCCTGTATCGCAAAGGAGTGCGTCAGGGGTATGATCGCCCCCTCAAAGACGCCCTTGTCCATATTCGCCGGGCCCTGCAGATTCACCCCGGCTATCCTGCGGCCTATTATTATGCCGGCGTAATCCGGCGGCGTTTTGATCAGACCAGAATGGCCAGAATCAATTTTGAGAAAGCTCTCCGGGATCCGAAGATGGGCTATAATGCGCATTTCTATTTGGGCAAGATTTATGGTGACCAAAAGGATTTTGCCGCGGCGATTGATCATCTGCAGGAATACAGCAATCTCACTGATTACGAACCGGGACGGCGTGAAGCTCTCTCCCTGATAGAACGCTATGAGAAGCAGATGGCTTCTGATACGAAAGATGAGAAGGATGAGCAGAGTCAACGCATACGGGAGACTGTGGATCAGGAGTTGAATCGTCTTCCCGATCAGGCTCCCCTTGGTAAGATGGAACTGCGCCTGGATACCCTTCTTTCTTTGATGATTGTTGACAGCACCACCGATGAAGGACAGGCGATGCTTGCCGGAGTCCATGCGTACGGCAATGAAGAGTTTGATAAAAGTATCGAAGCCTTTTATAAAGCCATTGAGAAGTATTCCTCAGGATCTGTTGCGCAGTACTCCCTGTACAATATCGGTATTGCGCGCCTGCGTCTGAAAGACTGGCCCCGGGCGGCTGAGCTGTTCAGTCAGTACCGCAATCGGTATCCGTCGGGGGATATGCGGCAGGAAAGCCGTTTTTTTGAAGCCTATGCGTATATGAAAATGGAAAAGCGGGATGTTGCCAAGGATCTTTTCTCCGGATATATCCAAAAATACCGCAATGGGCGTTTTGCAGGACGTGCCTATGAAATGCTGGGAGATATCTATTCCCGCGAGGATCAAAGCAGCGAGGCGATCGAGGCCTACGGTAAGGCTGCTTCCTCTGCAGAAAATACCTATGATAAGCTTCACGCTCTTTTTAAACAGGGCCGGGAGTACGCTTCTTTGGAAAATTGGAAGTATGCCCTGCGTGCATTCAAAAAAGTTGTTGCCCAGGGGCGCGATGATGGTCATGTTCGGGTACCTGAGGCGTTGTCCCGGATTGCAGATCATCTGTACGAAATTAATGAGTTCAATGATGCCTATACATACTATCGTGATGCAGTACGGCTGTATCCTGATTATACGGATACGCCCTGGGGCTTTTTCCAGATGGCGAATATTGCAGCGAAAAAAGAAAATTACCAGGAAGCTGTTGACCGCTATGATACGCTCATGAACAAGTACCCCGAGGATTACTGGGCCAAACAGGCAGAGTGGCGGAAAAAAAATGCAATTTGGGAATATCAATACGGAAGGGACGCAAATGAAGAGGATTGAGGAATGCGGCAGAACCCTGATTGATTCATTCTCTGAGCAATGCAGGTATTACGAAAAGCTGTTGGCTCTTACAAAGAAAATATCAGGAAAGATTGCCATGAGTCGGGGAGATCTCTCCTTTCTTGTGGAGGCAATGGAAGAAAAAAATCTTCTTCTGGAAAAAATAGAGGCTCTCAAAGAGTCTCATTACGATGATACTCTGTTCTGGAAATCCCATCGGGATCGGGCGGATGAAGAACTTCTGCGCAGAATGGATCTGGTCCTCAATGATGTTGAACAGGTGATAACAGCCTTCCTTAAGTCTGAGAAGCAGCTGCAGAAGCAGATCGAATTCTATTCAAAAGGAGCTTTTCGTGGATGAACACAGGCAGCATCTTGAAAAGCTTATACACGATTTTGATGAACGCTCCCGTATTCTTACTGATGCCTACAATGCAATGGAAGAGCAATTTGAACGCCTCAGTCGTGAGCTGGAGGAAAAAAACCGCCATCTGACCAGGGCTTTGAAAGAAAAGGATGAGACCTTCTCCATTCTCGGAGCAACTCTGGAAACAATGCATAACGGAATCATCGCCATTGACATTAAGGGAATTGTGACCATGTTTAATTCAGCGGCGGAGCGTATCACCGGTTACAGCAGGGATGATGTCCTCGGCAGCAGGATCGAAGAGGTTTTTTCACGGCAGACCTTTTCTGAATACAGTGTCCTTGATACTCTTCAAAGCGGTATGGTCCATGAAATGGATGAGCGTTTTATCTGGCGCAGGGACGGCGCTCCTGTGCCCGTGCAGTACCAGAGTTCTCCTCTGAAAAACCGTGAAGGTGTTCTCATCGGTGCGGTGGAAATCTTCAGTGATCTGTCCCGGATAAAAAAACTTGAAGAGGAAAATGCACAAAACAAAACCCTTGCCGCCCTTGGAGAGATGGCCGCAACCCTTGCGCACGAAGTTAAAAATCCCCTTGGCGCAATGGGCACCTGGGCACGTCTGCTGGATCGCAGCCTTGACCGGGACGATCAAAAAAGCCGCAGCATTCTGGGCAGTATCACCGATGCTCTGACCCGGCTGAATAAAATCGTTTCCAGTATGCTGATCTTCGGCCGGGAGGGGGGTAATACCGATTTTAAGCGTGTGGATATTAAACCGCTCCTCTCTGAAATTGCAGACAGTTTTGAAGTGGAAATTCTCTTTGCTTCGGATAAGAATATTATTTTGACAAAAAACTGGGATGATACGCCGGTTCGCCTGAAGGTTGATGTGGAAAAGATTCGCCAGGTTCTGATGAATCTGGTGATCAATGCAGTTCATGCCATTGATGAATCCGGAGAGATTGAAATCGGTGCCCGCCGGATCAGCCGCGATGCAGAAAGTATGTTTCTGCTGTATGTCCGTGATACAGGGTGCGGTATTTCTCCGCAGCGGCGCCGTGATATTTTTCGTCCCTTTCATACCACCAAGGAGGATGGTACGGGCCTGGGCCTTGCCATTGTCAACAAACTGATTACCCTCCACGGCGGAACCATGCGGGTGGATTCCGTTCCCGGCGAAGGTACCACTATGGAAATATATCTGCCCGCAGAGGGCGGCCGTCCGAGACTATGATTGCCGCAGTAGCTTTCCCCATGGCTGTGGTCGGCCTGTATGATTACCGTGTTCCTGCGGATCTGGCTGATGCTGTGGAGCCGGGAATGCCTGTAAAGGTTCCTCTGAGAAGCAGAACGATATGGGGAATCGTGGTGCTTCTTAAAGATAAATCCCGGATTTCCGGAGTGCGTGATATCATTGAGGTCCGCCGTGAGGGGTGGAATCGCTCATCCCGCTCACTTGTGGATCTCTATAAATGGATTGCCGCCTATTACCATACACCCCTCGGGCAGGTGTTTAAGCCGGTTCTGAAAAAGGGAGTTACGGGAGTTCGCGAAAAAACACGCCTGACGTATACAGTCCAGTCGGTTGCACCTGATGTGCTTACACAAAAGCAGCGTGAGGCCTGGACCGTTCTTACTCAATGCCGGGGTACACTCAGCCGGTCCCGTCTGCAGAAGGAGTTTGGTCTTACTGACTACATGATCAGTGCTCTGGAGAAAAAAGGGGTCCTTCGGCGAAGTGCGGAGCAGATTCTTCGGGGAATTCAGATAAAAGAATCCGCTGCTGAGATCTCCGAGGGGGAACTTACACGGGAGCAGAGGCATGCTGTTTCGGGAATTCTGAAGGAAGGTGCGGGCAAAGCGCACCTGCTTCACGGAATTACAGGGAGCGGAAAAACCCTTGTTTATCAGGAACTTGCAAAAGAAATTCTTCAGCGTGGAGAAAGCGTTATTATTCTGGTGCCGGAAATATCTTTGACGCCCCAGACAGTTTCCCGTTTCTCCCGCGCCCTTTCTGCGGATATTGCCCTGATGCACAGCCGTATGTCCGACGGAGAACGCCGTGACAGTATGGAACAGATGGTGTCCGGACAAAAGCGCGTTATTATCGGTGCGCGCAGTACCATTCTTGTACCTGTGCTTAATCCCGGTTTGATAATTGTCGATGAAGAGCATGAGGCATCATACAAGCAGAATTCCCCCCGACCGCGATATAATGCCCGGGATGTGGCGATTATGCGCGGACTTTTTCAGAATGCTGTGGTTGTTTTGGGCAGTGCGACCCCTTCCATGGAAAGTGCCTATAACAGCAGAAACGGAAAATATCATCTTTGGGAGCTGCGTCATCGTTTCGGTGGGGCCCGGCTTCCCAAAGTCCGCGTTATTAACATGCGTAAAGAAGTGGAAGAGCGGGGCAATTATCACCCCGTTTCCGAAGCCCTTGCCGCCCGGATTGGTCAGTCCCTTGCGCGGCAGCGACAGGTTATTCTTTTGCTGAACCGGCGGGGATTCTCCACTGTCCTGATCTGTTCGGCCTGCGGGAAGGGGCGTGAATGTCCTCATTGTTCTGTTAATCTCATTTATCACCGCGTAGGGGATCTGGCCAAATGCCATCATTGCGGATATACGGATACTCCTGAACGGTCCTGTCCTGAATGCGGCGGAAAGGAAATCCTTTTTAAAGGCACGGGAATCCAGAAGATTGAGGATCATCTGGTGGAACTCTTTCCTCACGGACGTATTTTGCGAATGGATCAGGATACGACACGCCGCAAGGGAGGACATGCAGATATTATTACCGCTTTTGAACGGAAGGAGGCTGATATTCTGCTCGGCACTCAGATGGTTGCCAAGGGACTTAATTTTCACGGGGTTGATCTGGTCGGTGTCATTCAGGCGGATATAGGCCTTTCTCTGCCTGATTTCCGGGCCGGAGAACGACTCTTCCAGCTGCTTACACAGGTTGCCGGTCGGGCCGGACGGTCCGACAGTCTAGGAGAGGTGTATATTCAGACCAATGCTCCCCAGGAGCGCGCCATACGCTGTGCTGCGGCTCAGGATTACCACAGTTTTTATGCCGAGGAGATCGAGGATCGGCGCGCCCTGCTGTATCCGCCCTTTGGCCGGATTGTCAGAATTCTCGTAAAAGCCCGCGAAGAAGCCGCGGCAGCACAGCTTGCCAACGGCATTGCCGCATTTTTTAATACGGCTCCCAGGGGCGTACTGCGGGTGCTGGGACCGGTCCCGGCGGGAATTGCAAAAGTTAAAGGTGAATACCGGTATACGCTGATGCTGAAGTCGCCTTTTGTGAAGGCTCTGCATGAACAGCTGAATCGTCTTGAGAGCGGTGTTACACCGGTTCGCGGAGCATCCTTTACGGTGGATGTTGACCCGTATCTGATGGGGTAGGTATGAAGATGCTGTCCAGAAAAAAGGTGATTCTCATCATTAAGGCAGTTATTACACTGCTGATTATTGTCGTTCTCAATCGTTCGGTTCTGACGGGTATGAATGAACTGACGGAAAACCTTGCCGCCCTGCCGCTCACACGATGGAGCCTTATCAGTGCAGGGATTCTTTCCGCAATTATGCAGGGAGTCAAAATTATCCGCTGGCAGGAGACTCTTTCCTATTTCGGAGTTCGGGCAGATTTTACTGCCAGTGCAAGAAGTTACTTTCTCGGAGCTCTTTTTGCATTAATTACGCCTGGGCGGATCGGTGAGATTTTTCGCGGAACGTCCCTTACAAAAAGCAGCGGCGTAACCGTGGGCAGTGCTGTTATCTTTGAGAAAGCAATCACGATTTCCATCACCTTTGTTGCGGCCCTCTTGTTTTTTCAGTTTCTTCCCGGAGGCTACGATGCGTTTTTCCGTGGGAGTGAACTTAAAATCCTTTCGTTCTATGTGCTGTTTATGCATATCGCGGCCGTCACGGTTCTTCTTCTGATTTTCTTTTTTCCCCTGGTGCTTGCTCCGCGGATACGCCGGTTTCGTCGCAAGGGCTGGCTTTACAGCCGGATTCTTCTTTCCACGGTCGTGATTCATCTCATCCTTTTGGGGCAGACGGGCTACCTTCTGCATGAGGCGGGGCTTTTTTCTTTTACCGAAGGCTTTCGCATTGCATCACAGACCTACAGTGCCATTCAGTTTACGCCGGTTACTGTAGCCAATATGGGGGTGCGCGAGTATTTCCTGGGGTTTTTTGGAACCTGCTTTGCCCCGCAGGGCGGCGGTGCGTTTTCCACGGGGATTCTGACGGTTTCTTTGATAATTCTCTTCTGTAATATTATTCTGCCGGCCCTTCCGGGGGCGGTTATATTTTACTCCCGTAAATTTTATGACAAAGAGACTGGTTGATTTCCATAACATTGAGTATATTATACAGGTAGGTTTTCCCGGATTGCTAAGAAGGAGTGTACAGTATGGATGGTATTTTTACAGGCAGCGGAGCGGCCTTTCTCTTCGGAACCCTCACCGGTGCCTTTTCCGTGTTGCTTTTGTCCATTCTTGTTTTTGTGTTGACTGCAAAAATCCGCAGGAATGCGGATAAAAACAAAGATCTGGTTGGAAAAACTGTTTCCGGGATGATGCGGAAAGTGAATCAGCTTTTCATTGAATATCGTCTCGGTGATATTACCTTTGAGCAGATGGAGCGGGAAAGCCGTGATATTATCAGCCAGATTGACGAAGAAGTTTCAGAGAATTCAGAGTTGCTTAACAACTCTTACATCTCTGTTATTCAGCAGTATATCGATGAAAAGAATGAAACCCTCATTGCCATCAAAGAAGATGCCCATCATTACCGCCAGCAGAATTCCTCCCGTCCGGCTTCGGTATCAGCCCCCGTTCAGGAAGAGGCTCTCTCTCCCGATGCGTCCGCCGATGTAAGCGTGGACACGGGCTTTGATCGCGGGGCCGCTTCTTCCGCGGCTGTTGAATCTGTCCCTGAGGCACCGAAAGCTGAGCGCCCGGCACAGGAAACCCTGGCCGGAGATACTGCACAGAAAGAACGGGACTCCAACCCCTTTGAAAGTATGGTAAATGATCTGGACCGGGATGAAGAACTTTCCCTGGGAGATCCCGCAGCAGAGTCATCCGGCGAACCTGCTTCGGCTCAGGCAGGAGGTGAGAGCGATTTTGATTCTCTTATCCCCGAAGAACACAGTGATATGCGCTCTCTTTCCGAAACCATGTCTGCTCAGTCGGTCCCGCCGCCTTCCCCGGAAGCTGCTGCCCCCAAAACCGATCCTTCTTCTGAGCCGTCGTCGGGCTCAGGCCTGCGCATTGACGAGGATGAGTTTACGTCTGCCATTGATAAAGCTTTTTCTCTTGATGATTCAGAGGATTCCTTTGGCAGTGATACCCTGCAGGGAGAAACACCCTCCGCTTTCAGTGAACGCCGCGAACCCGTACAGTCTGAATTTTCTCAGGACAATCCCTTTGAAGGTTCTTCGGATAATTATGCCGCCGGTCCTTACGGACAGCATCGTGAGACACCATCCTCTGACACGAATCCGGATCTTTCTGAAATTGACGTTGAGGCAACCCAGGAGTTTAATCTGAACGATATTATGTCACAGGCTGAACCGAGCGGTGATCGCCGGGATGATTCAGACGATGATATGGTCAGCGGCAGTGATGTGGCCAATAAACTTGATGATCTGTTTAGGTAATACAATGAGAATCCTGCAGAGAGAAGGGCTTTTACAGCCCTTTTTCTGTTCCGGAAGGACATGCTATGAAATGTGATCTGATCTCTGATATTCTGATAGAAGAAAAAGCCGGGACTTCCTGCACCGTGGGAGGCTGGGTAAAGACGGCCCGCCGTATTAAGGATCTGCTTTTCCTGGAGATTAATGACGGCAGTATCTTTGATAATCTGCAGATTGTTCTTGAACGTTCACACCCTCAGTTTGATGAGATCTGTAATGTAAGAACCGGTGCATCTCTGGTCGCATGGGGAACTCTTGCAGCCTCACCGGCCCGGGGGCAGGTCGTGGAGCTGCATCCGGAAGCTGTCCGGATCTTTGGCAATACGGACACAACCTATCCGCTGCAGAAAAAACGCCATTCTTTTGAGTTCCTTCGATCGCAGGCCCATCTGCGTGGACGGACAAATACCATCGGCGCAGTGATGCGCGTGCGATCCCGCCTGGCGCAGGCGGTACATCGTTTTTTCTGCAGGGACGGATTTCAGTATATCCATACGCCGATCATCACTGCCAGCGACTGCGAAGGTGCCGGGGAAATGTTTCAGGTGACAACCCTCGGTGATGACCACGCACGAAAATCCTATGAAGATGACTTCTTTAAAAAACGAACCTATTTGACCGTGAGCGGACAGCTTGAAGGGGAAGCCTATGCCTGTTCCATGGGGCGTATTTACACGTTTGGCCCTACTTTTCGGGCAGAGAACTCCCACACCGCCCGGCATCTTGCTGAATTCTGGATGGTTGAACCCGAAGCGGCATTTTATGAAATAGATGATGTTATGGATCTGGCGGAGCGCTTTCTGCGGGAACTTGTGTCCACTGCTCTTTCCGAGTGTCGTCGTGATCTTGATTTCTTCAGCCTGCGCATTGAACCGGGCTTGACAGAAGAACTGGAAGAGGTTTTGAAAACCCCTGTTCCCCGCTGTACGTATTCCGATGCCATCGATCTTCTTGCTCAGGCAGATTCCGCCTTTGACCATACACCGCAGTGGGGTGAGGATTTGCAGACTGAACATGAACGCTACCTGAGCGAGGAGTATTTCCGCGGTCCTCTGATTGTATATAATTATCCGGCAGCAATTAAGCCCTTCTACATGAAGCAGAATGATGACGGCAAAACCGTGGGCGCCATGGATCTGCTGGTGCCCCGCATCGGCGAACTTATGGGAGGCTCAGAACGGGAATACCGCCCTGATCGGCTAGAAAAAGCTCTTGCAGAGGAAGGGCTTTCTGTGCAGGATTATTCCTGGTATCTCGATCTTCGCCGGTACGGAACGGTTCCCCACGGAGGATTCGGTCTGGGCTTTGAACGGCTCATTCAGTATATTACAGGTATGAAAAACATCAGGGATGTGATTCCCTTCCCCCGGTATCCCGGGAACGCTGACTTTTAAAGGAGTAATTATGCGTTATCTCTTTCTGAGTATTGTTGTACTTGCATTGATTTCCTGTAGTTCCACCCGGGAAAGAAGTGAAAACACCGATTCGGACCGTGATTCCACTACGCAGGAGTGGGAAGTTGAAAGCTGGGATGAGTAAGCCTGTACCCGAACACAGGGTGTACCGGGTCCTGGATGCAAATCTGAATCGTCTGCGTGAAGGCCTGCGGGTTATTGAGGAGTATTTCCGGTTTTGCCTGCCCGGTGAGGGCTCACAGCTTTCGCGCCTGAAGGAAATGCGCCATGCTTTGCAGGATTTTGAGACAGAGATCGGGCGGAATCATCTTCTTGCCCGCCGTGACAGTGAGAAGGATCCCCTTTCCGAAGGAATGAGCGCCCGCGAAGAACAGCGTGCAGGGCTCAATGATCTTCTTGCGGCAAATCTGCGGCGTTGCCAGGAATCGGCCCGTGTCCTTGAGGAATACGGCAAGGTGTGCGGCTATACGGCAACCGTCCGCGGAGCCAAGGAAATGCGCTTTTCCCTGTATACTCTCGAAAAAAGGATATGCGCTGATGCCTAAGAAAACCGGCACTGCCAAACAACAGGCGGGGAACGACCGTCTTGCCCTGCAGCTGTGGGGGCTGCTGTACATATCCCTCGGGCTTCTTCTGTTTATATCCTTGGGTTCACACTGGATCAGAGGGCCCTTTACCAATATTCTCGGACCGTATCTCGGCACGTGGCTTTCCCTCGGCCTGATCGGTATTTTCGGCCCTCTTCCGGCTCTTTTTCTGCCGGGGATTATTATCTACCTGGGCATTGTTTTTGTGGGCGGCTTTTCATTTAACAGACGCTATCTTTTTCTGACCATTCTCTTTATGCTGGAAACCTGTATGCTCACTTTTATTCCCCGTCTGCCGGAATTGGCGGCTTCGGGAGAATTTATTCTCAACGGAGAGAATATTCTGGGGTATCTGATCAGTGCGCATACTCTGCTGCCTCTTTTCGGGGAGCAGGTCTTTGGGGCATATTTTCTGACAATTACTGCAATGATTCTTACTCTGGTTGGTTTCTTCCGTATCGATATTCCCGCCCTCTTCAAACCTCTGCGACGTCTGTGGTCATCCCTGAGTCACCGCAAAACTCACAAAACAGGTGGGCTGGTTTCCCTGCTGCGTCGTTTTACCTCTTTTCTGGGGGGCATAATCACCAAGAAACGACCTCTTTCAAAGCGGGAATACAAAACTGAGCAGGCCATTGACATTGTGAATTATAAGGGGTCGAAAGACCCTGAAGACAGCAGCCCTGCCCCTTCTCCGGGAGGGCAGGGGAAATCCCGGGCATCAGCCGGGATGGATGATGATTTTGATTTTTCGCTTCCTCCCATAAACGACCATGAGCCGGCGCCAAACCCCTTTGAAGAGGACGAATACTCCGAAGATGATACAATGAATATTTCCGAAGGAATGCAGGCGGATCGCTCCCTTGCGCCGGAGGAGTCTGCTGCACCGGAGCGGGATGAGTCGGCCTTCGCTGTGGAGGGAGAGCGGGAGTATCGTATTCCTTCCCTTGCTGTTTTGCCCGACCCCCCCGCAAAGAACGGTGATATTGACAGGATTTGGCTTGAGGAGAAAAGCCGTCTCCTGATTAAAACACTGGAAGAGTTTCGCGTGAAGGGATGCCGTGTCGTTGGTGTCAGCCCCGGGCCTGTAGTCAGTCGCTTCGAGATTGAACCGGCACCGGGAGTACCCGTGCGCAAAATCGTAAAACTGCAGGACGACATTGCTCTGAAAGTCGGCGGCAAGGCGATACGTATTATTGCACCAATTCCCGGTAAATCTGTTGTGGGGGTTGAAATCCCCAACGATGACCGGGAGATTGTATACTTTAAAGAAATTCTTCGGTCAAAGGTCTTTCGTAACAGCCGGGCAGTTCTTCCGGTAATTATCGGCAAATCGATTTCGGGCCAGCCCGTCGTGGAGGATATTTCCAAGATGCCTCATCTCCTTATCGCCGGTCAGACCGGGGCGGGGAAGTCCGTTGGTATCAATTCCTTTATTGCAACGCTCTTACTCACGCGGACTCCTGATGAACTCCGTTTGATTCTGATTGATCCCAAAAAAGTGGAGATGGCCTGTTATGAAGGTATTCCACACCTCATGTCCCCTGTGGTGACAGAGCCGGAGAAGGCCGTTGCGGCTTTGCAGTGGGCCGTTCGCGAAATGGAGAGCCGCTATAAGCTTCTTGCCCGGGTTGGCTCCAAGAATATTCTCTCCTTTAACAGTAAATGTGAAAAGGGAAGCCTCACCCGGTTTGTGGAAAACGATACGATTTCTGAGTCGGATAATCGCAAACTTCCCTATATTGTGGTTGTTGTCGATGAACTGGCTGATCTCATGATGACGGCCTCCAAGGACGTGGAAAAGCTTATTCAGCGCATTGCTCAGCTTGCCCGTGCTGTGGGGATTCATCTGATTGTGGCAACACAGCGGCCTTCCGTGGATATTATTACCGGCCCCATCAAGGCAAATCTTACTTCACGTATTTCCTTTCGGACAATTCAGTCCCAGGATTCACGGACAATCCTTGGGTCTGTGGGAGCTGAAAAGCTTCTGGGCAAGGGGGATATGCTCTACCTGAAGAACGGTGCTCCCAGTATTGAGCGCTATCACGGTGCTTTTATTTCCGAGGAGGATGTTGAAGATCTTGTTGAAGAAATTCGTCAGCAGGGAATTACCACAGGAAACATAGAGTTTCACAATGATGACGATTCTTCCTCCGGGGGACGTGCCGGCGGCGGGGCTGGTGCTGTTTCGGGAGAACGGGATTCCCTCTTTGAGGATGCCGCCCGGCTGATTGTCTCCAACGGCCTTGGTTCAACCTCCATGGTTCAGCGGCGTTTGAAAGTCGGCTATGCGCGGGCGGGGCGAATTATGGATGAGCTGCAGCAGGCGGGGATTGTCGGTGAACCCCGGGGAAGTAAGCCCCGTGAGCTGCTGGTCAAGGATTTTACCGTTCTTGATGAGATGTTCAATACCTGATACAGGTAGCGCATCTTTACACAGCACGTTCCATCGCGGCGTCCTTGTCGTATCTCTCAGCTGATGTTTCACTCCATTATCGGAGAATTTGATTCATCTGTTTACGGGTTTTTTCGACCATTGATAAAAATCCGTATTCACTTTCTGATTGGCTGAAGAGGCCCGGGGCTCACGCTGTCCGTGTTTCATTCTGTTTTACGGGAGGGTAGGGCCTGCGATGGCGCCTGTGCGGACAGGAGTATTACAGAAAAAAGAGAGGAAAGGAACGATGATTTTCAACCTCTCGCGTTTCCTGCATTTATATTATTGAATACATATTGTATATTATGTTCTTTACCGGTAAAAAGGGGACTGTACACAGAATGCTCACGGGACCAGACAATAAGGAAGCACGGGATTATACTGAGCGCATCTTTAAGGAGATGACCAATATAAAGCATTATATCAACCGTGTATTTACAAATATTGAGTTTAAGGATGAAGATGTCGAGCGCATCTTTAAGGTTGAGAATAAGGGGCTTACGGTGGTATCGTCCCATCGCAGTCATGCCGACTATATGACCGCCGGGGTTCACCTGATCAAGAACCGGTTTCAGAACATGCGTTTTGCTGCCGGTGATAACCTTACGGATATGCCGATTCTGGGGATTCATTTTCGCAAGGTCGGAGCATTTTCTGTAAAACGGGATAAAGCATCCAGTCGGGCGTATCTCTTTCAACTGGCGGAATTTGTCAAAAAGCTGCTGCTTCGTGGGCAGAATATTATTGTATACCCCGAGGGCGGCCGCAGTTACACCGGTCGAATGCTCGAATTTAAGACAGGAATTATCAATTCAACGGTCATGGCACAGATGGCCAATCCTGACAAGGAATATTATTTCCTCCCCATGACCTGCTCCTATTCCGCCGTCCCCGATGCGGAGCTCTTTGATGTTTTGTTGAAAGGCAAAAAACTGCGCAGTTCACCATCTCAGCTCAAGCGGTTTTGGGGAAACCTGCTGTATTACGGTGCGGACCTCTGGACTTATTTTCGTGTCTGGGCATTTCCCCGCAATTATTACCGGATCTATCTGGATACGGCAGACCCCATTCCTGTGCGGGACCTGACCGATGTGGAGGGAAATCACCGCCAAAAAAGCAAGAACGAATTTTTTGCGAATATTCGCTCATCCCGGGAATGCTGTGAAAAGCTCCACAGGATTGTTCTCAAACTGTATCGCATTATGCCGGTACATATTGTATCATATATACTTCTGTGTGAAATTCCTGCTGATGCACGGCAAAAGGCAGCCGAAGGCATACTCAGTGAAATGAAACAGCAGGGGTTTAACATGAAGGGGGTCGGCCCGGCATCTCCTTCAGAAGTGCTGCGCACGGGTGAGGAGATGGTGCGGGCTATGAAAATAGTTCGGGGGCGTTTCGGTGCGGAAAAAATCAAAAAACCTGCCCTGCTCAGGTACTATGCCGGTGCGGTACTTGATCTGAAAGGAGAGTAACCCATGAGTTTCAGTGAATATATCTGCTGTGATGATATTGTTGAACTTGTTTCGGAGGAGAAAAACGATGCCCTCACAGAGCTTGCGGGAAAATTATGTGAACATGAGAATATTTCATCTCCCCGAAAGCTGATTAAGGATATCAACTCCCGGGAGGAATCGGCCTCGACCTTTGTCGGTCAGGGGGTGGCGATACCGCAGTCCGAAGCAAATATCAAAAACAATTTCTCCATTATTGTCGGTCGCAGTGCCATGGGCGTTGATTACGGAGCTGTACGCAACGCCCGTGCACACATTATTGTACTGGTCGTATCCAATAAGAAGATGGACGACGATTCCGCCCTTGCCGTTCTTTCAGAGATTTCAACATTTTTTCGTAATGAAACAGTGAACAAACTGATTCGCAATGCGGAAGTGGAGAAACTATCGCAGGTGATTCTGCGTGTCAGCAAGGATACGGAAGAGGCCGAAAAGGTTACGGGCAGCAAAAAAAATGCCGCCCGTGGAAAAAAGGAGCCGCTTCTCTCTGCAGCAGCCTCCCTTGCCCGGGATGTCAATGCCAAGGCAGTCATGGTATTGGCGGATGCCAAAAAAGACAACGAATTTGTTAAGTATATTAAGACCCGGCGTCAGGTTATACTGGTTACTTCCAATAAGACCCGCTTTAAAGATGAAAGTATCAAGTTTAAGGTAACACAGGCGCCAACGGCGCGTGGCGGCCTGGGGTACGGTCAGGTGAAGATTGGCGTGCTTCTGGCTGTTTCCCGCGGGCTTGTGGGAAAAGACGATGTCATTGTATGTGTTACCGGGGATCGGGAGAAGGATCAATTCAACTCTGTTGTGGTGATTGATATCGCAAAGGAGTTTGATTTCTTCTTCAATACCACCCGCTCCCTTGTACCGGATGATGTCAAACCTGAAATTCTGGAGCGGGTTCTCGGTTTGGCCTCGGAGATAAGTCTTGAAGGGCGGGAAAACAGCTCCATCGGAACGATTTTTGTTGTGGGGGATACCAATCGTGTAAATGCCAATGTAACTCAGCTTATTATCAATCCCTTTCGCGGGTACAGCGAATCCGAACGAAACATTATCGATCCGGGTCTGGAAGAAACCGTTAAGGAGTTTGCCTCCATAGACGGGGCATTCATTATCACCGGGGACGGTGTTGTTCTTTCAGCGGGCAGTTATCTTCGTCCGCGACTGACCGAAGAAGAACAGCTGACCCGGCGTGAACTTGCCAGCGGCCTTGGTGCACGCCATGCTGCCGCCGCGGATATTACGGCCTGTACAAACGCTCTTGCCATTACCGTTTCGGAATCAACCGGGCAGATCACGGTATTTAAAAACGGAGCGATTGCTCTGACTCTTCAGCGCCCCCTGATTCACTGAGGAGGTTACATGCGTATCCGCGGGCGGTATATTGCCGGGGCAGTTGGTGTCCTCTGGACTCTGTTCTTTCTGTTTAACGATTCCGGCCTGTTTGCAGTTATGAATATTCGCCGTGATACACAAAAACTGACGGAGGAGCTTCGGAAAAAACGTCGTGTGGTTGACTCTCTGAAGGAGGAGCGGCGCCGTCTGAGAACGGACAGTGTGTATATTCGCCGTGCCGTAAAATCGCGCCTGGGATATATTGACTCCGGTGAAATAATGATTCGTTTCGTCGATGAGGAGGATCATGAACAGCCCGGGAAATGATGATATCAAAGAGGAAGTCCGCCGGGGAGTAGATCTTGTTTCCTTCGTGGAACGGTATGTCTCTCTTCGCCGTACCGGAACCAGTTACAAGGGGTTGTGCCCTTTTCATAATGAGAATTCACCGTCCTTCGTGGTAAGCCCCGACCGGGATATGTATCATTGTTTCGGGTGCGGTGCCGGTGGTGATCTTTTTGCATTCATCATGGAGATTGAGGGATGCTCATTTCCGGAAGCCCTGGAAATGGCTGCAGAGGAAGCCGGTATTGATCCTTCGCGCCTCAGAAACAGCTTTCAAGACAGGACGGGGGCGTCAAAAAACAGGCATGACGGGGTTCCCAAACCGGTGCTCATTAAAGCCAATACCTACGCCGCGCGGTTTTTTTATTCGTGTCTGCGCCGAAGTGTCGGGGCGGTGGCTTTTTTTAAAGAGCGTGGAATTTTGCCCGAAACAGTACGTGACTTTCAGCTTGGTGCGGCTCCCGAAGGATGGGATAATCTTTCCCGCCGGGCGCGCAAAGATGGATACACCGCAGAAATTCTTACAGCGGCCGGTCTTGCTGTCAGATCCTCCCGTACCACCAACTCCATTTATGACCGATTCCGCAACCGTGTGATATTCCCGATATTTGATATCGCCGGCCGCCCTGTTGCTTTCGGCGGCCGTACCCTGCACGGCGATGATCAGGGGCCCAAATATCTCAACTCTCCGGAAAGTGCGGTGTATCGAAAGAACAGGGTGCTGTACGGGCTCAACTTCTCCCGCCCCCATATTCAGCAGGAGAAATCCATGGTTCTTGTTGAAGGGTATATGGATGTGATTTCCCTGTGGCAGGCAGGTGTGCGCAATTGCGCCGCCACCTGCGGTACCGCTTTGACCGTGGAACAGGGACGGATCATCAAGCGATTCTGCAATCGTCTGTATTTGGTGTTTGACGGAGATGCGGCCGGACAGAATGCCGCGAGAAAAGCCGTGGAAGTACTCTTTCCCCTGGAGCTTGATCTACGCATTGTAATTCTGGACTCCGGCGATGATCCGGACAGCATAATTCAACAGAAAGGGGCCCAGGCCTTTCGTGATACCCTGGAAAAGGCCCGTGAAGCAGTTGCATTTTATCTTTCATTCCTCAGAAATTCCCTGGATATGACGACTCCCCAGGGGAAAGCCCGCGCCGCGGAAAGTTTGGCCCGCCTGATTGGTTCTGTGCAAAATGAAATAATTCAGAACAGTTACATCAGGGACTGTGCCGGAGAACTCAGGGTTGATGAATCTGTCTTTAAATCAATGGTTAAAGGAAAAGCTTCTCCTTCACGTCCGGCACATGGAACCTCTACGCAGGGTGCTCCCCGTGATTTGGGTGAGCAGTTTATTGCAACAGAAGGAGGAAGCTTTTTGCATTTTCTGGCGCAAAATCCGGACTATCTTGATCGTTACAGGGAGCGCCTTCATGAAAATTTATTTACAGACTCTACCCATAAGCGCCTGTTTTCAATTATCTTGAAATATAGAAACAATCTGAATAAGCATTTGGGGGAAATTGAGGATGAGCAGCTTCGCAGGCTTATCTCCTTCCTATTATTGCGAAAGAGTACCGTTGATTCACCCCGTGAATGGGTTGAATACAAAATTGAACGAATGGAGACAACTCTCTGTGAGCGAGAGAAAAGCATCATCGTTGCAGAAATTGCCCGTACCCGGGACAGCGGGACGCGAAAGAAACTTCTTTTGCAGCTCGCTGATATAACAGGCAAACATCAAAAGAATAAGGAATAGAAAGTGTTGTCCAAGATCAGCAAGAAGAATGAAAAACTACTGAGACACTTCCGTAAGCAGGCCCGCCTTCAGGGGTTTGTCAGTGAAATAGAGATTACCAACCGTGCGGCAGCCGCCGATGTGGATGTACTCACAGATATTCTCAAGTCTGAAGGTATTGAGATTAATCCCTACGTGAAACGTCGTAAAGTTCGTGCCAAACAACAGGATGAACGGTTTTCCTCGTCTTCCGGGGGAAATCCGTCTATTGTATCGTATCTCAATCATGTCGGGGATATTCCGCTCATGGACAAAGGGCAGGAGATTAACTACGCCCGTCAGATGGTTTTTGCCAAGAATAAGCTTCTGGAAGACGCCTTCAATTCTCCCGTAATTCAGGAGTTTATCTTTCGTCTGTACTCACAGTTACGGGACGGTGTTCTTTCCTGGTATGATATTTTTGACACGGACAGTGTAACCCAGGACAAACCCTCCCTGACAGAGGAGGAGGTGGATCAGATCTGCAGCAGTTTTTATGACCGCGTTGAGAAGATCAATACCCTGGCCGAATCCATTGCAGCAATCGAAGAGGAGAGTGCGGATACATCGGGGGCAGAACGGCGCCGTGCAGCTGAGAAGGTGCGCGCTCTGCGGGATGATCTGGTGGAGAATTCCTTTCTTCTCAATCTCAATTACAAACAGAAGGAAAGCATCATAGAGAATTATCGGGTCTGCCTTGAAGAACAGAGCTTTTCCACTGCTCTGCGCACTTTTAAAGCCTGGCAGAAGGTGTATTATGATGCAAAATATGCAATTGTCGAAGCCAATGTTCGTTTGGTTATCAGTATTGCCAAACGCTATACGTACAGCGGAATGGAGATGGTGGATATCATTCAGGAAGGTAACAAGGGCTTGATTAAGGCGGTGGAGAATTTCGATTACCGCAAAGGATACAAGTTTTCCACCTATGCAACATGGTGGATTCGTCAGTCCATTACCCGGGCGGTGAATGACAAGGGTAAGGCAATTCGTATCCCCGCCAATACCCTGGAGCAGATAAACCGGGTAAACAGGTTTTGTCAGGAGTATCTCATAAAATACGGCGCTGAACCCGGTGTGGAAGATATCTGTGATGCCCTCAATATTCCGGAGAAAAAAGTCCGCATGGTTCTGCAGTATACGGGTGATCCCATTTCACTGGATTGGAATGTCTCCGACAGCGGCCATTCCACAATCGGTGATTTTATTCCCGATACCAAGGTGGAAAGCCCCGATGATTCAGCAACGCTCAAATGCTTTAAAGAGAATATTTTCGCCCTTCTTGAAGAGCTTGAGCCCTATGAAAAAGATATTATTATGCGTCGTTTCGGTCTTGACGGATCGAAACGCAAAACCCTGAATGAAATCGGGGAGATGTTTAATATATCCCGGGAACGGGTGCGGCAGATCGAAACGGGGGCTTTGGATAAGCTTCGACATCCCAGCAGAAACAGTGTTTTGAAAGACTGGGAGTTCAGTCGTGATGAATTTGATCAGCCTGATTACTGAGCCTGAAGGGGAGTGATCTGTGTAATTGTGCATTCCTGGGCGCATCCATGGGTGATAACTTGGGGTGTTCCGATGTATTCCAGGCGGCCGTGAGCACCGATTGAACATCGAATTTGCCGTTGCGCCCACACGCAGAGAACGGCGCTGTTCCCGATGAGCAGTTCAGCATCTTCACAGCGAAACTCCGTCAGATCTGCTGCGGAACTGCTGTCCAGTCGTGCATCTAAAACGGTGCTTCTGCCCTTAAGTGAGAGACTGCTTTTTTTCAGCTGAAACCGGCATGAATCTCTGTGGGCAGTCAGGTTTTGTGCATCTGAGTCTTCCAGAACGATATCTGAAAAGGCAGTGGAAAAACCACTGTCCACGGTGATATCCGTGCCCTGAAGATTCAGCCCCTGCAGAGTATCGGCGAGGGTCAGGGTAATTGCAAGTTCCGTGGGTACAACCTGTTGATCTGTTGCAGTAAACAGCTTCAGTGTTTTGTTGGCCAGCCGGTATCGCACATGCCTGATAATATTATCATCCGTCCTAATTCGCAGGGTTTGCCTGTCGCCGCGAAGAACAGTCAGTTTCCCGGCACCAAGGGTGGACTCAACATTCTCAACCGTTCCGTCCAGCCGGTGTTGATTGTTTTGAAGAGTGCCGGATCCGGGAATCAGGGATTCATTAAAACAGGAAAAAAGAAGCAGAAGGGATAGCATCAATGCTTTTTTCATAGGGAGAGTCTCCATTAGAGAACGTTTTGTGTCAACAATAAAATATATTTATACGTTTGATAAAACGGTTAAACAGAACTGACAGGGTAATGAACACGGTGATATTACGGCGGGAACTCAAAGATACAGAACTCATAGTTGTTAAAATCGGCAGTAAAATATTGACCCCGGGACCTGCAGGTACAGAACATCTTCAGCGAATTGCCGGGCATATTGATGATATGTGCCGTCTGGCGTCACAGGAATGTTCCGTTGTTTTTGTCTCGTCCGGTGCGGTCTCTCACGGGAAACTCAAGCTTGGTCTGCAGCGGCGGCCCAAAACAATTCCCATGAAGCAGGCCTGTGCCGGCGTCGGCCAGATAGAGCTTTTGAATATATACAACCGAATGTTCAGCCGCTCCGGCAGGGTGTGCGGCCAAATCCTGCTGACCTGGGACGATCTTGGGGACAAAAAGCGCTATAATAATTTGCGCAATACCCTTTTTACCATGCTGGATAACGGCATCGTGCCGATTCTCAACGAAAACGACAGCGTTGGTGTTGAGGAGATAACCTTCGGTGATAACGATACCCTTGCTGCTCAGATTGCCACAATCCTGAATGCCGATCTGTTTATAACTCTCACCGACATCAACGGTCTGTATACAGCAAATCCGCAGAATGATCCCGCGGCGAAACATGTTTCTCATGTGCCGGTCGTGACCGATGAGATCCGGTGCATGGCGGATGCCGAAGGAAATGATGTGGGAACCGGCGGAATGATTACCAAGCTCAAAGCCGCGGAGATGGTGACCAATGCAGGGATTGCTGCAATAATCGGAAATGGGTATGATTATTCTCTGATCGATGTGATAAACACCGTCGATGCGGGAACTCTCTTTACGCCGCTTCCCCGACGAATGAAGGCAAAGCAGCGATTTCTTGCTTTTACCGATACCTCCACGGGGTGCATATATGTTGATGACGGTGCATTCCGGGCAATCAGTGCCAAAGGAAAGAGCCTTCTTCCGGCTGGTATTCTTCGCATCAGCGATGAGATATCTCCGGGTGATACCGTGGATATTTATCATGGTTCCCGGCTTTTTGCACGGGGAATCAGTAATTACGGCAGTCCGGCCCTTAAGCGTATTAAAGGGCATAAAACAGCGGAAATTAATCCTATTCTCGGTGGCGAAAACTATAACGAAGTGGTTCACCGCAACAATATGGTTGTATTGCAGGCATAGAAATGTGTTGCAGAGGGTGCACAAATGAGTCTATCCGGACGGTACAAAGGCTTCAGGGCATGGCCTGATTATTGCTGATCTTCGGAAAAAAGAAAGTGAGGTCTGGTGTGAAACCAATTCGTACAATACTGACAGGAGGAGTTCTGCTCGCCGGGGCCGGTGCTGTCCACGCTTCTGATACCGGTACATCTTCTCCCGCCGGCGGGGGCATTACCCATCAGATGATGATGCTTGTAATTCAGATTGGTATTATTCTCTTTGCCGCACGTCTGGGCGGAAGCCTGTTCAAGCGCCTTCGACTGCCTTCGGTTCTCGGAGAATTGGTCAGCGGTATTATTATCGGCCCGTATCTCCTGGGCGGTATTGCCTTTCCGGGGTTTTCCGAAGGGTTTTTTCCGCTGAACGTAAGTGCGGGGATCCCCGTTTCCGCCGAACTGTACGGTATTGCCACGGTGGCATCCATTATTCTTCTGTTCCTTGCGGGCCTTGAGACTGATCTCAAGATGTTTCTCCGGTTTTCCCTTGCCGGCTCCATTATCGGGGTTGGCGGAGTGGTCTTTTCCTTCGTTATTGGCGATATCACCGCAATGTATTTTCTTGACGCTGCCTTTATGGATCCGGCCCCTCTCTTTTTGGGGGTGATGAGTACGGCGACCTCAGTGGGCATTACAGTACGCATCCTCTCTGAGAAGCGCAAGCTTGATTCCCCCGAAGGTGTGACAATTCTTGCCGGTGCCGTGATCGATGATATTCTCGGTATTATTCTGCTTGCTGTTGTCATGGGGATCTCCTTTCTGGATGCATCAACGGGGCAGACTGACTGGAACAGCATTGCCATGATCGGGGTAAAAGCGATCGGTGTCTGGATCGGTTTCACTGCTCTGGGGCTCTACTTTTCAGATCATCTTGCCCGATTGATGAAAATGAACAGAAGTATTGATACCATTGCCGTTCTCAGTCTCGGTCTGGCTCTGATCGTGGCGGGGGTGTTTGAAAAAGCCGGTCTTGCCATGATTATCGGTGCCTACGTCATGGGTTTAACCTTCTCCAAAACGGATCTCAATCTTTCCATTCAGGAGAAACTCCACACTCTCGAACTCTTTTTTGTGCCCATTTTTTTTACGACAATCGGTATGTTTGTTGATGTGCAGAGCCTGCTGTCCCCCTGGGTCCTTTACTTCGGGATTGTTTTTACCGTGGGGGCGGTTTTCGCCAAGATGATCGGGTGCGGTGCGGCCTCCCTTTTTCTCAATTTTAATCGATTGGGGGCGTTGCGCATCGGCTTCGGAATGATTCCCCGCGGAGAAGTGGCTTTGATTATTGCCGGCATCGGTCTTTCCAGCGGAATACTGAATAAAGATGTGTTTTCCGTTTCCGTGGTCATGACCCTGCTGACGACCATTATCGCTCCGGTTATTCTTGAACGTCTCCTTGCAGTTGATGCTAAAGGGACGCGCCGTGATGTTGTTACCACGGAGTCGGTGCAGATACCGTTTCAGTGCAGTTCTTCGGATGTTGCAGATCTGGTTGAGTCAAATATTATTCAGAGTTTTTCCTCAGAGGGGTTTTACGTCAATCGCGTGGAGGCCGATGATCGGGTGTTTCATTTTCAAAAAGACACCTCCTTGATTACGCTCTTTCGCCGAGACGATGAAATGCTCTTTGAAGCCAATGAACGGGATGAATCCTTTGTGAAGAATATGCTCTATGAGTCCATGGCTGAACTCAGCAGTATTGTGAATAAAATCAAGGACTACGTTAAACCGGAGGATATGAAGAAAGAATTTGCCAAAAGTTCCACCCGGGCGGACTTTGATATGTCCAGGATCTTTCGCCCGGAATTGATTGAACTGAATCTTACGTCAAAATCCAAAGAAGATGTTATCAACGAGCTTATTCGCATTCTCTATGAAAACGGTGCGATCACCGACAGAAATGAAGCTCTGAATGCTGTTGTTGAACGCGAAAATGCAGTCAGTACGGGCATGGAAAACGGTGTGGCCCTGCCCCACGGGCGAATTACCGGTGTTGACGGGCTTACTACAGTGGTCGGTTTCAGCCGTGAAGGAATTGATTTCAACGCCATGGATGGCAAGCCTTCCCATGTTTTTGTTCTCACCCTTGTGCCCAGTCATAAGCAGGTGCCCTATGTTCAGTTCCTTGCGGCTCTTTCTTCGCGTCTGAACGGTCGGGAGAAAGTGGATACAATTCTCAGCCTTGAAACCAAGGTGGAGGTTATTGATTTCTTTCTTTATGAGAACAAATAAAAGGTTTTCTTAAATATCTTTTGAAATATGATTCAACTATTATATATTAAAACAGGTCATGGTTATTTTTTAAAAGGAGAAGAATATGGCTCATGTAATTAATGATGATTGTCTGTCCTGTGGTGCATGTGAACCGGAATGTCCGGTATCTGCAATCAGTGAAGGTGACGGCAAATACGTAATCGATGCAGATACCTGTACTGATTGCGGTGCCTGCGTGGAAGTATGCCCGGCAGATGCTATCAGTCCTGAATAAACGATACCACAGGAAATGAACCTGTATACGGGAGATCTTCGGATCTCCCTTTTTTTATCCTCTTTTTCAATGATTCCTTCCGGTGTTATATTACCCAATCCTTCCAGTTCTCCGAAACCTCCTTGCCTGCGGGACTGTGCCGATTAAGAGAAGAGGGTAGATGATTTTCCTCAAGTAGAGCTCTGATCTGCCGATAAACAGATTGGAGGATCTATGCAGATCGGCGAAAACAGCACAGGACCAGCGGGGAATTCCCCCGTCAATTCTTCCGTTTCCGGAAGAACTGACTCTGCGCGCTCTGTGCGTGGTGAGGCCCCTTCTGCCATAAATCAAAAAAACGGCATTGCGCCGCGGCGGGACCATTTTGACAGATCATCTGACGCTGCGCCATCGTCTGCGAAGGATTCCAGGGACAAATCCGGTTCCTCCCGTGAAGATCTGAGCCGCGAGGAGGAAGCGCAGGTCAGTGAACTGCGCAAGCGTGACCGGGAAGTTCGCGCCCATGAGCAGGCGCATATTGCTGCAGGGGGGCAGTACGTTACGGGGGGAGCAAGCTATTCCTATCAGAACGGCCCTGACGGTAAACGCTACGCCGTGGGGGGCGAAGTCGGCATCGATACCTCTTCGGAAAAAAGTCCCGAGGCGACAATTGCTAAAATGCAGGTTGTAAAATCTGCGGCCATGGCTCCGGCAAAGCCTTCCGGACAGGACAGAAGTGTTGCCGCACAGGCTTCGCGGAATGAAGCGAAGGCCCGTCGTGAGTTGCGGGAGAAACAGCAGGAAAAAATGCAGGGTTACGGTGAAGAAAGCAATCCGCGTTCAGAAAAAAAACGGGGAGTTCTGATCGATATCACCGATACTCCCCGCCGGAAAGCGCCTGATACCCTTAATGGTGAAACAGACGAACGCCCGTAAAGCACATACACATATCGTATTCATTACATGCGTCAATAACGACATCATCGCGCATGGAGCCGCCTGGCTGTACAATGTACTGTACTCCGGTCCGTGATGCCCGGTCGATATTATCCCGAAAGGGAAAGAATGCGTCCGAGCCAAGAACCACACCGTGCTGAGAATCAAGCCATTCCCGTTTTTCCGCTTCAGTCAGAGGAGCGGGACGTTGAGTAAAGTTGGTTTCCCAGTCGCGAACCTCTGCTGCACTGAGATCGCGTTCCAGATACTGGTCGACGGCGTTGTTTTTGCCCGCCCGTTTAATTCCGTCTTTAAATTTCAGGCCGCGGACCTTCGGGTGGCGACGGAGAAACCATTTATCTGCTTTCTCACCGGCAAGGCGGGTGCAGTGAACACGGCTCTGCTGTCCGGCACCGATACCGATGACCTGCCCGTCGTATACAAATACCACGGAGTTTGACTGGGTGTATTTGAGTACAATCTGGGAAATGAGCATATCCTTTTTTATGGCCGCAGGCAGCTCCTGTTGTTCTGTTACAATCGTCTCAAACCAGGATTCTTCCGGGAGCGTATCATTGCGTTTCTGCTCGAGAGTAATGCCGAAAATTTCCCGCTTTTCCGTTTCCGGTGCAGTATAGTCGGGATCAATCTGAATAACGTTATACCGGCCGCCCCGTTTTGCCGTGAGAATATCCAGGGCCTGCGGTGTGTAGGCCGGGGCAATAACCCCGTCTGAAACCTCGCGTTTGATAACCATGGCAGTGCTTTCATCACAGGTATCGCTCAGGGCGATCCAGTCTCCAAAACTTGACATTCGGTCTGCACCGCGTGCCTTGGCATACGCTGCAGCCTGGGGGGATAGATCCATTCCTTCCACGCAGGCTGCTTCCTTATCCTCCTCGCTCATCTCTGAAGCGAGGGCCGCCCCGGCAGGACTAACGTGCTTAAAAGAAGCTGCGGCTATTTCTCCTGTAGCTGCGTGCAGTTCTTTGACAAGTTGCCAGGAATTAAGGGCATCGCAAAAATTAATGTATCCCGGGGATCCGTTCAGAACGGTAAAGGGGAGTTCTGCGTCCTTCTCCATGTAGATCGCCGCCGGTTTCTGATGCGGGTTGCATCCGTACCGAAGTTCCATACTGTCTCTCCAATCGGTTTATATCTGCCTGCGCAAAAATAATATTACTCCTTCCGGATTAAAAGCCCAAAAGGATATTTCATGTTCATGAGACCATTCTCTTTTCAGGGGTTCCTCGGTTGATTTATCTGATTCCCTGATTTATTTTACTCTTTTCCTATTTTTCAGTGAGATATCAATGATTTGCAGAATAAACGGAACCGAAAAAGATATCCCCGTCGGAATTTCCCTGACAGCCCTTCTGGAGTCAAAAGAGATCGACCCTGCCGGTGTTGTGGTTGAGCAGAACGGTACGATCGTTCGGCGTAATCGCTTTTCCGAAACAGAAATAAAAGACGGGGACCGCATCGAAATTCTCAGCTTTGTCGGTGGAGGCTGATATGGATGAAGATACTTTGACCCTTGCCGGGGTCAGCCTGAAAAACCGTCTGATCACGGGATCCGGCAAATATCGGGATGAATCAATTATCCCCGATGTCCTTGCAGCAGCGGCCTGCGATGTAATCACCGTTGCTTTGCGCCGTGTGGATCTGGATGACCGGGAACGCAGCATCACAGGGCACATTCCACAGGGCAAACAGCTCATGCCCAATACTTCCGGGGCACGAACTGCTGAGGAAGCGGTCCGTATCGCCCGTCTCTCACAGGCCATGGGGTACGGCAACTGGATAAAAATTGAAGTGATTCGGGATTCCAAATATCTTCTGCCGGATAATCTTGAAACACTGAAAGCCACGGAACAGCTTGTTAAAGAGGGTTTTTGCGTTTTCCCCTACATGAGCCCGGATCTTGACATGGGCCGCCGCATGGCCGAAGCCGGGGCCACTGCCGTCATGCCTCTGGCTGCTCCGATTGGCTCCAACGGCGGGTTGCAGACCAAAGAGCTGATACGCATTATGATTGAACTGATTGATGCGCCGATCATCGTGGATGCGGGAATCGGAACGCCGTCCCAGGCGGCCGCTGCCATGGAAATGGGGGCTGATGCGGTTCTGCTGAATACAGCCATTGCGGCAAGCGGAGATCCCGTAACCATGGCCCGTGCTTTTGCCGATGCAGTTGGGGCGGGGCGTGCTGCATATCGTGCGGGGCTTGCCGGAGTGCAGCAAAGAGCATCTGCATCTTCACCCCTGACCGGTTTTCTCGGAGAATAGGACAGGCATGAAAAACCTGACCGAACGTTTAAGCAATTGGTACGAATCATACTCTGAGAACAGAACCGGTCCTGCAGGGTTTTCTGATATTCAGCGGGCCGTGGGCGGCGGTACTTTTTCTCCGGAGGCCCTGCAGATACTCCTTTCAGAACGGGCCGGACGGGAGCTGGAGTTTCTCTGTGAGCGGGCAGCGCAGATCAAAACCTCATATTTTGGTAATACGGTTAAATTGTTTACTCCACTGTATATTTCCAATTACTGCACCAACGGATGCCTCTACTGTGCATTTCGTAAGGATAACAGAATCCAGCGTATGCAGCTGAGTCCCGGCGAGCTCGAACAGGAGATAGAAACAATTGCCGCAACGGGAATGCGACATATTCTGGTTTTGACCGGTGAAGCGCCGGAACTGACCACTTTTGAATATTTGCGGGAGTCTCTGCTCCGTGTGGCCCGTCGATTTTCCTCGGTCTCTATTGAGGTCTATCCCATGAGCGAAGAGGAATACCGGATTCTGACAGCGGATGTTCCCCTTGATGGAGTAACGGTGTATCAGGAGACATACAACCGCAACGAATATGCCCGCTACCATGTGTACGGGCAGAAACGCGATTATGACTGGCGCCTTGAGACAGCAGACCGGGCCTGCCGCGCCGGGGTGCGGACAATCACTGTGGGAGCCCTTCTGGGGCTGGATGATCCGCTCCGGGAGTTGGGCGCTCTGGCAATTCATCTGGATTATCTGACAAAGACCTATCCCGGTGTTACACCGGTGGTGTCCTTTCCCCGTCTTCGTCCCATTGCAGGACAGGCCTTTAATGTACCCTATCCCGTGGATGACCGTTTTTTTACGCAGATAGTTGCGGCCTTTCGAATTCTTTTTCCCCACGTGGGCATTACCATGTCGACCAGGGAGAATGTCCGTATCCGCAACGGACTTGTTCCCATTGGGGTTACCAAAATGTCTGCGGGGGTTTCCACATCCGTGGGGGAGGACCCGCATCATGAGAGATCTGAGGGCCAGTTTGAGATCGCCGACGAACGCTCTCTGGATGAGGTCTGTTCATGGCTGCACGATGCAGGCTATCAGCCGGTGATTCATGACTGGAACAGCCGCCTTGTTGCAGGAGACTGAAAAACTCCTTTTTCTCTGCAGGGGCATCTATTATTTTACGGCCATGCTCCCATAGCTCAGGAGGATAGAGCACAGGTTTCCTAAACCTGGTGTCGCGTGTTCGAATCGCGCTGGGAGCACATTCATGTAACGCATTACTATGCCCTGTATCTGTCATATGACCGGCTCTGTGTACACTGAATACAGCATCTGTTCCCAAAGGTGATTACAGATTTTTATTCACAGTAACCGCCGCAGGGGTTTTCCCGTCCTCCGGATGATATATATTTAAAATGCGGCATTCAGTGCTGTATGGAATATGTAAATTATCTCAGGAGAATTATAATGGCTACAGTTAAAATTGATGGTACACCGGCAGAAACTATTGGAACACTTCCCGCGGAAGGAACAAAGGCTCCTGGTTTTACATTGGTGAAATCAGATCTCTCTGAAACAAAACTGTCCGATTATGCCGGTAAAAAGATTGTATTGAATATTTTTCCCAGTATTGATACCTCCGTATGTGCGAATTCTGTCCGCACATTCAATAAAGAGGCTGCGTCTCTGGAGAATACGGTTGTTCTTTGTGTTTCCATGGATCTTCCCTTTGCGGCTGCCCGTTTTTGTGGCGCCGAAGGCATTGAAAATGTAGAAACCGCTTCGGCATTCCGTTCCTCCTTCGGCAAAGACTACAATGTTGCCTTTGCTGCAGGTTCCCCTTTTGAAGGCCTGCTTTCACGGTCCGTTGTGGTTATCAATGAAGAGGGTGACGTGGTGTATACACAACAGGTTCCTGAAACGGTGAATGAACCGGACTACGATGCTGCCCTTGCAGCTCTGAAATAAGAGATTCTCTTCGTGAGAATATTCCGGGGCTCTCTGCAAATGCCGGGAGCCCCTTTTTTAGCATGAGCTTTGGCCATGCCTTTTTCTGTATACAACCACCATGTGTTTGAAATGGTTTCTGAGGGGCATTGGGAAGGTCGGAGTATTTCCGGCTTCAGCACCCTTTATGGCGATGTATGCGGGATACATACAGACATTGCAGTGTATGATATTTCATGGTGTAATAAAAATCAGCCTTTCTTTCTTTTATCAGAGGTGCTATGTACTATATTAACCATGCAGGAATAATAACACAGAAATACGCCCCAGGGCCGAATGGTGAGAGGTGCTGCCATGAACTTTTATAATATTGAAGACTATTTTCAACCCGCTGAGAACAGTTCCAACAAATTGCCTCCCGTGGATTTTGACGGGTATTCTCCCCTTGAGATGCATCATATTTTATACTCAACCTTCAGTGCCGGGAGCCCGATTGCTCTGCAGGGCTTATCAGATTCTGAGTATGAACGGGTTCCTCTGTTACATCAGGTGCAGAATCTCATGCACATAGTTGAGGCGGCGGGGGAACTGAAACTGACAAAAAATGGGTATCTACCGCAGAAAATTGTACGTGAACTGTATGATCAGGGCATTCTCAAAGATGATCTTATCGAAAGAGGAATTACTAAACTTGTGAAAGAAATTGATACAGATACGATTCATCTGCCCCGAATATTAGCTGAACTTATGGGCGTTGTGAAGAAGAGAAAGGGGAAATTGAGCCTGACACAAAAAGGTAAAAAACTGATTACCCATAATCAACGCTTGATGGAGATTCTCTTCCGCACTTTTACGGAAACCTTTAACTGGGCCTATTCTGACGGATATGGTGATAATTATATCGGACAATTTGGATACGGATTTACCTTGCTTCTTCTTTCAAAATACGGAGATACAAAACGACCGGGATCTTTTTATGCACAAAAATATTTTGCTGCTTTTCCGCATTTGCTTGATTTCCCAACACCTGTTTTCAGTAGTCCGGAGGAGTACGCTGAGAGGTGTTATTTACTTCGTACGTTTGAACGTTTTCTGGCGTATTTCGGCATAGTGCATTTTACCTATGAAGGTGCGGGGCTTGACAGGTGTATGTATGTTTCCAAGAGTGACTTATTCGATACGCTTTTAGAATGCAAGCCGCCACAAAACAAGGTATAAGTTTTGGGAAGGGGCTGTTTAAAAAGATACAGCACCTTCTTTGATGTTGGCATCCTTCGGTGTGCTTCGTTTTCTGCTATCTGAAAAGTTCCCGGCTTCCATCCCAGCTGAGGGCAACGCCGAGAGTATGCCGGTCGTAGTCAAAGGTGGGATAGGTGGATTCCTTAAACCGAAGTTTTCCGTCCAGATCCAGATCAAAGTTGCCGAAAAGCGGAATACCAATGCCCATGGATGTGTAAAGGTAGCGGTTGACCGGGGTTACCGTCACTCCTGAATGGGGATTAATCTTTTCAGCACCGTAGACTTTCTTTCTCAGGGATGCTCCCAGATCTATGTCTACACGGCGGATCTCAAAATCCAGATCTGCAGCTCCTTCAATCTGTGCATAGGAAGCCGTGTCATTCTTTGCGGAATTGAATTCACTCTTTACGGAGATACGGACATCGTCAAAGATTAGAGAACCCAGCAGCGTATGTTCGATATCACGGTCGAAGGAAAGATCTGTATTATACCGCAGACCATCCCTGTCATCATCACCGTAATCGTTGTACATGCCGCGCAGATAGATATCCATATCCAGGCGCTCGGAAAGTTCAAACCGGTGATCCCAGTCGAGACGGTAGCTCAGTTTGGTGACAATGTAGTCATGGCTGTAATATCCCGCCAGGCTCAGGTCGATATCCGTTTCGTAGGTACCGAAATCGTATTCGTATGAAAGAGAGGGGTAGATCAGGGGACTGTTGAGCACGGAAGAACGTTTCTGCAGATAATTTTCAAAAGTACTGCGATTGCTCAGGGCAAGTTCCCCGCGACCGAAATCAGCATCCAGAGAGACACCAACCTTTGGTGAGCTGTACCAGGAGAACTCCTCCGTAATGTTCTGACCAATATTGCCGTCCAGAACCGCTTCATAGGTCAGGTCGTAATCAATTTCCCATTCTGCAGAAACAAGCAGAGTGATGCTGAGAAGTAGCAATGATCCGATATTTTTCACAGGGTTTGCTCCTTTAGTTGTTCAGGCTTGTGAGTTTTTCCTGTGCTT
>JBNJDQ010000010.1:0-35445 GCA_051745065.1 Fibrobacterota bacterium | reverse complement strand
TTTGGCCGCCATGCAGCCCTGAAAATCATTCACGCAGTTTGCGGGAGACTCATGCAACCCTGAACGGGAATCTCCAACCGTAAGCGCCCGCAGGGTACGAACAAGGCCTCCCGCTGTCACAATCGTATCTGTTGTTTTCTTAAAGGGGCTCTGTAAAAGTCGGCGGGGCTGTGGCATCAATTATTTTGACTCCCGGAGGTGCCTGTGAAACTATCTGAACTTGTTAATCCCCTGCGGTATCGGTCAAGGGCATCGGAGATAATGGATGATCCCGCCTGTGACCGGGAGCAGCTCTACCAAACCCTGGATGATTTCGTCTATATCAACCGGTGGCTGAGCCGTTCCGCCGGGCTCCTGCAACGGACTGTCATTGCCCGAATGCGTAAAGATCCTCACCGGCAGTACTCTCTGCTGGAGGTGGGCGCCGGCGGTGGTGATACGGCCCTGCTTCTGGATGATCTCTGCCGGCAGCAGGGGCTGATCTGCCAGATTACCTGCTGTGAGATGGATTCGCGTACCCTTGCATATCTGCGGAACAAAACAGGGAACCGATCCCGGATTACTGTAATTGATGCGGATATTCGCACTTTCACCGTGGGCCGGCCCTGGGATTTTGTCTTTGCAAATCATCTGCTGCATCATCTTGGAGATGACGAGATTCCCACCATGCTGCAGACCGTGTTTCGCCTTGCCCGGGAAGGTGTCGTTATCAGTGATCTGCGCCGTTCACGCCGGGCCTGGCTGCTTTTTGCTCTTCTCAGCCGGATCTTTTTCCGTGCAGGTTTTACGTCCGTGGACGGGCTTATCTCCATAGAACGCTCCTTTCGCGTGGACGAACTGAACGATTATATTCGCACTGCGGGTCTGTCCGCCGCCTTGGTGGCTCGCCGGGCGGTGCCCTTTCGAACCCGAATCTGTTCCCGAAATTTCATATAACAAGTGTACCAAAGGAGATCCCCATGAAAAACACAATTTTCTCTCTGATGCTTATTATCGCGGTCTTCTCTGCTTCCTTCGCAGAGAGTGCCCAGGCGACGATTACCCCCTCTTTTGATGCCGAGGCGACCATGCACAGTTTCAGCGGCCGGGCTCCGGCGGTATCGGCACCGGTGGAGATCACCGCGGATTCAGCGGGGGATACGGTGGTCAGTCTCTCCGCAGCGGTGCCGGTTCGCAGTATTACCACGGATAACGATAAGCGCGATGAGAATATGTACGGTATGTTTGAAGCCGATACCTGGACGGCTGTTCGCGGTGTTGTGCAGAAGGCAGACCTTGCACGGATCCGCCCCGGCGGTGCCGAAGACGGCCTTCCTTTTAAGTTGGTTATTCGGGATCGGGGCTATTATAAACTGGGGACTGTTACCCAGTGGCGGGAGAGTGCTGAAGAGATCTCCTTTCGCCTGAGCTTTCCGGTTTCCCTCAAGCGCTATAAACTCCAGCCGCCCTCACCCATGCCGAAGGTGCTGAAAGTGAAGGATCGTGTTGATGTAACCTGTGATGTTGTCATTACGCGGCAGGTGCAGTGATACTCTATGTTCACGGCTTTGCAAGCTCCGGCCGGGGCATGAAGGCGAGGATCTTCCGCCGGTGGGCAGAGCGTACCGGTATTGCCTTCTGCGCGCCCTCCCTTTCCTTTGTGCCGGACCTTGCTCTGCAAACCCTCAGGGAGATCATCCTTTCACGGCCTGCAGGGGAGAAGATCGGCGTGATCGGTTCCTCCCTCGGGGGCTTTTACGCTCTGCGCCTGAGTGTGGATCTGGACGTAAAAGCTGTGCTGATAAACGGGCTGCTCTATCCCCGGGAGCTGGGGCGGCGCCTCTTTGGTGAACAGAGGATCTACGGTGAAGGAAGTCGTTTTATCTGGGAAGAACGTCATGTGCAGCAGCTTGCCGCTATGGAGTGCCGGCCGGAGCAGGTTGATCCCGCCCGGGTGCTGGCCTTTGCCAAAGAGGGAGACCGCGATGTTGACTGCAACCAAACACGGCGAATGCTGCCGCCCGCATCGTACCGCATTGATCCCGGCGGGGATCATGGTTTTGCTGATATTGGGGAGAAAATGGCGGAGATTAAGCCTTTTTTGGAGGTGTAAGGTGTGGGGAATATGATCTTTCATCAGTCCGGCATACGTTCCCTGTCCCGCCGATTTCTGAGCATTCTTCTTGAACCCCGGCCGTTTATAGGATATACTGAACCAGTATGAAAACGCGGAATAAAAAAATACTCGCCTTTGCCGGCGGAAAGGGCGGAACCGGAAAAAGTTCCTTTGCCCTGGCTTTTGCCGATCGCTACGCCCGGCGCGGTAACAGAACCGTGATTATTGATCTGGATCTGGGAGCATCCAATATTCATACCATGCTCGGCATTCATTCACCGGACACGGGGCTTTCCCGCTATCTTTTTGATAACAAAGAGAAAAAAGACCTTTCTCATTTTATGATCTCCACAGCGGTACCCAATCTTTCCCTGATTTCGTCCAACAGCCTTTCCCCGGGCTTTGCCAATATCGAATATCAGCGAAAACGCAAGATTATCCGGGCAATCCGGAGTCTGGACTGTGATGTGATTATTCTGGATATTGGCGCCGGAACCAGCTACAACAGTACGGACTTCTTTGATATGGCCGATTATCCTGTTATTGTTACCACCACAGAGCCCACGTCAATCATCAACGCCTACGAGTTTCTGAAGAGTCAGCTTTTCCGGCGCTTTCGTTCAACCCTCAAAGAGAGCCGCGGTGCCCGTCTGATATACACAGAGGCTGTTAAAAGCGGTTTGAATACGGAGGAGTTTATCCATGCCCTGGAAAAAAACGGTCGTACAGAGGCTGCCGAATCCGTTCGCCGGGTCTGTGACGAAAGCGGTGTGTACATGCTCATAAACCGTGTTACCACACCCAATGCCAAGGTCGGCGAAAAGCTGCGTCTTCTTGCGCGGCGTTTTTTGAAAATCGAGGTGCAGTATCTGACCAATATCCGCGAAAGCGGCAGTTTTTCCAAAGCCGTCATTCAGGGGGTTCCCGTAACCGCTCTGGATGAATCCCTTGCACAGGACATTACGGAGCAGCTGTTTTAGTATGGCTCAGGTCGAATCTTTTCCCTACGATGCAAACGCAGGCAGGTATTATCTTACCCTCAAGGGTATTCGCATTGCCCTGAAACGGCAGTACGCCGCCTCCCGGGAGTGTGTTCATGTGCGGGATTTCAACCTGCCCGCCCGGGGCGGAACCTGTCCGGAACTCTCTTTTTTCGGTCTGCAGGTACCTCTTATCAACAGCAGGGATCATAATCTCTCCCTTCCGCTTACCGGCGATGCCCGGTATCCGGTTCTCATTGTGAATTTCAAGCATACTTTTTTTGCTGTCATTGTTGATCCGCCCCCATCGGAGGACCGCATCAATGAGTATGCGGAACTGCCGCCCAGCCATATTATCGAACGGGTTCCTTTTCTGCGCGATCTCTTTGATGAAGAGGAGCGCATTGCCGATTCCATTGAAAACGCCCTGACTCTGCTGGAGCGCCACGCTACACGCGATAAAGCCGTTCCTGGTACTGATGAGGAGTATGTCGGGCAAAAACCGGTCCATTCACAGCACGCGGCTTCTCTTCCTGATCTGTCCCGCTTTTATATCGGTGAACTCCTGGAGGAAGCCTTTAACCACGATATCACGGTTACCCGGGATATGAACCGCTCCGGTCTGATCGCTGCGTTAAACGAATATTATCGAAAGAACCCCGGGGATATTCCCACACTTCCCGCGGGTCAGTAGAAGCTGACAGGGAAAATCGGCATTTTTCTTCGTGTTTTGTATTACGGGAAAACACCTGTACCTCTCAGTTTTGCGGTGCCTTTCTCCAAAACAGGTGATACCGCAGCCGTGGTTTCGGTGTACCTCATTTTGAAGCTATTTCCCTCTTGGCGGGTGTTAGGTTTTATTTTATACGAAATAACGCAAAAAAAGGCTGTGAAATGAAGAAAAAATCGATGACCTATGCCGATGCCGGGGTGAATCTGAAGTCCTGGGCAAAGGCCAAGAAAAAGATCGGTGCTCAGGTACAGACCACCTATACGGATAATGTCGTGGGGAAGTTTGGCCAGTTCGGCGGAATGTTCGACGTCTCCTTTTTTAAAGATATGGAAAAGCCCATTCTCGTATCTTCCGTTGACGGGGTGGGGACAAAGCTCAAGATTGCCGTGGAAACCGGTATTCACACGACGGTGGGACGGGATATTGTCAATCACTGTATTGATGATATCCTTGTCATGGGAGCCCGGCCGCTCTGTTTTCTGGATTACATGGGTACGGGGGTCCTTGAACCGGATGTAGCTGCAGCTATTGTGGAAGGTCTTGCCGGAGCCTGTCGCGATGCGGGAATAGCCCTCATCGGTGGTGAAACTGCGGAGATGCCCGGAATGTACACCCGCGGTGAATACGATATCGCCGGAACAATTGTCGGTGTTGTCGATGAGAAGGATGTGGTTGACGGTTCGCGCATTACACCGGGAGATGTTATCATTGGCCTGAAATCAAGTGGTCTGCACACCAACGGGTACTCTTTGGCCCGCAAAATTGTGCAGGTTGTGGACGGCCGCGCCTGGGGAGATATCTTTCCCGGCAGTGATGTTACTTTTGGTGAAATGATGCTTGCGCCGCACCGTGCGTACACCGGCGTGTACGATCTTTTGAAACGCCGGGATGTCAAGGGTATTGCCCACATTACGGGCGGCGGTTTTCAGGAAAATATCGACCGCGTTCTGCCCGAAAACTGCGATGCCTGTGTGGATATAGATTCCTGGCAGACGCCGGCTCTTTTTGACTACCTCGTGGAAAAAGGGAACATGGAACCCGACGAAGCGTACCGCACATTCAACATGGGTATCGGCCTGACCCTGGTTGTGAGCGCTGATGATGCGCAGGCAGTGCTTGCCGATGAGGCCCTTGCCGAATATGATCCCGTGCAGATCGGCTCAATACAGTCGGGCACGGGGAACGTAAAACTGAACTAAGAAGGCGGCTTTATGAGCAAAGTCTATCTCTATAATACGGAAGAACGGGCAAAGCAGGAGTTTACTGCTGACGGGACTGTGGGGCTTTATTGCTGCGGACCAACGGTATATAATTACGCCCATATCGGAAACATGCGCACGTACATCTTTGAGGATGTACTCAAGCGCGTTCTGCGTACCGCCGGGTTCCCGGTTAAGCATGTGGTGAATATCACCGATGTGGGGCATCTTACATCGGACGGTGATACAGGAGATGACAAAATGGAGGCCGGTGCCGCCCGGGAGGGGCGTTCTGTGTGGGATATTGCCGCACATTATACGGATAGTTTTATGCAGAATGTGGATGATCTCAATATACTTCATGCTGACGTATGGCCCAAAGCCACGGATCATATTGACGACATGATTGACCTGGTGAAACGCCTGGAGGAAAAGGGTTACACGTATAAAACCTCCGACGGAATCTATTTTGATACGTCGAAGTTTCCTGCCTACGCAGATTTTGCCCGCCTTGATCCGGAACAGCTGCAGGGTGGTAGTCGTGTGGAAATGGGGGAGAAACGGAATAAGACAGATTTTGCCCTCTGGAAATTTTCTCCCACGGATAAACAGCGCGCCATGGAGTGGGATTCTCCCTGGGGTGTGGGCTTTCCCGGCTGGCATATTGAATGTAGTGCCATGTCCCTGAAGTATCTGCCACAGCCCCTTGATATCCATTGTGGCGGAATTGATCATATTCAGGTGCATCATACCAACGAAGTGGCGCAGGTGGAAGCGGCTACGGGTAAACCGTTCTGCCGCAACTGGATTCACGGAGAGTTTATGGTGATGGATTCGGGGAAAATGTCCAAGTCCAAGGGCAATTTTATAACCGTGGATACTCTGAAGGAAGAAGGTATTGATCCCCTGGCTTATCGCCTGTTCTGTTTCTCCGCCCATTACCGCTCCCCCCTGACGTTCTCCATGGAGATTCTGCGGGAATCCGCTGCAACCCTGAACCGGCTTTGGGAAACGGTGAAAGAGCGTACTGCCGAAGGCCCTGTGGATGATTCTGAGCGTGATAAACAGATGGAGGGGTTTTACGAAGCTGTTCGGGATGACCTGAACATGCCCCGTGCCCTGGCGTGGCTCTGGACAACTCTGCGTGATAAATCCCTTTCCCCGCAGCTGAAATATGCTGCGGTGAAGGAGGCCGATGACGTCTTTGCTCTTGACCTGTTCCGCAAAGCGAATCAGGGGGATGTGGTGATTGGTGCAACTCTTTTTGCGCCGGACTGCGGCCTTGAACGCCCTGAGATGGAACGAATTGCCGCCCTGAGCGCCGAGCGCAGTGCCGCCCGGAAAGAAAAGGATTTTGAACGGGCCGATGCCATTCGTGATGAACTTGGCGCGCAGGGGTTAATTCTCAAGGATCGGCCCGACGGCCGTGTTACGTGTGTGCGAAAATGAATATGACTGGGGGATCAGTGAAACGTGCAGCTGTAATTTTGACAGTGCTTCTGCTTGTGGCCGGGGCGGGACTTCGCTTTGGTGTGCCTGCTGTGGTTGAAGGTAAAATTGCCGCGTTTTCCCGCAAAAGCACGGAGTATGATGTGTCTGTTGAGAAGGTGGGGTTTGAACTGATCGGCATGAACCTTGTGCTGAACGGTCTCTCTGTCAGAGAGAATCTTGGCGCTTCCCTTGAGGGAGGCAGTGCTTTTATTGACACTGTACGCATAACTGAAGCGGATCTCTTTCACGGCTCCCGTCCAAATCATCTTCGTCTTCGCTTTTCCGGTGCTTATATGAGGGGCGTAAATGATGCCGGCGGGGCTCTGACTGACATAGCTCATGAGTATGCTCAGGTGAATGCGGACAGTCTGCCTCTGCACGGGAGCATGGTGTTTACGCAAAAGGGGGAGCATGCAGAGATTCGCCTTAAACTCAGCAATGAGGTGATGGCGGATATTCGGGCAGACGTACTCCTTTCCACGAAGGGGGCGCATCCCCTGGATGCCGGGCCGGATACACTGTCCCTTACTGCACTTGATGCCGCTGTGGAGGGTCGCGGGTTTCTCTCCGGCCTGGTACGGCGTTTTGTCAGATCAACGGGCAACGAGGAGACTGTGGCAGTTCTGCTGGCAGAACAGCTGAACAGCGGTGTTGTTCTGGGTCGCCCTTTTGCAGATGAGTCCGATTTTCGTAAAGAGCTGACCGGAGATATTACCCGTTTTATTACGGAACCCCGCAGGATTCAGATGGGCTTTGCGCCGAAGGCCCCCCTCAGTCGTGCGGCACTTCGAAGTATGGGTGAAAACGATTCCCTGAAAACCCTTGATGCCCTTGTTGCGGCATCGGGATTTTATCTTAAATTGAATAAGTAACGTAAGGAGTTTGAAATATGTGTGATCAGGAACAGTCGGACCGTAATAAAAGCAGTGTTGAGAATAAGCTGGAAGAGCAGTTTCTCAATGAGCGGGTTATCTTTCTGTGGGACGGAGTAACCGACGAGACAGCACGAAAGGTTGTCGAGCGGATTCTTTTCCTTGATATGAAAAATAATGAGGACATAACCCTCTATGTAAATTCTCCGGGCGGGTCAATCTCTGCGGGGCTTGCCATATACGATGCCATGCAGTTTGCCCATTCAGATATACGTACCGTCTGTATGGGACAGGCAGCAAGCATGGGTGCTGTACTGCTTGCTGCGGGCGCCCCGGGTAAACGGGATGTTTGGGAGAATGCCCGGGTTATGATTCATCAACCTCTTATCTCGGGTAATATGTACGGTCCCGCCAGTGATATTGAGATTCAGGCGGAGGAAATGCTGCGTATTCGGGAGGTTCTTAATAATATCCTTGCCGGGCACAGCGGTATGTCGGTGAAGCAGATCGAAAAAGACACGGATCGGGATAATTTTCTCTCTGCTCAAGAGGCTGTCGATTACGGTCTTGCAGACAGTGTTATAAAAAAAGAAAAAAAGTCATAAAGTGTTTGACACAAGAAATTGAATAGTATATATTAGGGGCGTCTTTGAAATACGGTAGCCAATGTAGCTCAGTAGATAGAGCACTCGACTTGTAATCGAACGGTCGGGGGTTTGATTCCCTCCATTGGCTCCATTTTATGGGTAGGTGCCCGAGTGGTTAAAGGGGGCGGACTGTAAATCCGTTGACTTTCGTCTACAGTGGTTCAAATCCACTCCTGCCCACCATATCGCGGGTGTAGCTCAATTGGCTAGAGCCCCAGCCTTCCAAGCTGGTTGTTGTGAGTTCGAGTCTCATCACCCGCTTTTTTTACGCCCAGATAGCTCAGGGGTAGAGCGCATCCTTGGTAAGGATGAGGTCGGCGGTTCAATTCCGCTTCTGGGCTTAAAAAAGAAAATTAAGGATTTAAAAGGAATATACAATGAGAGAGATTATTACACTTGAGTGTACTTCCTGTAAGGAGCGCAATTATTCTACAAAAAAGAATAAGGCGAAACACTCCGGTCGCGTAGAGTACGTTAAGTTTTGCCCGCGCGAGAACAAAAGAACGCTGCATAAAGAGGCAAAGTAAAGCAATAGGTCCGTAGCTCAATTGGTAGAGTAGCGGTCTCCAAAACCGCCGGTTGGGGGTTCAAGTCCCTCCGGGCCTGCCATTTAACAGTCGGAGATTCAAGGTGCAGAAAGCTGTTAATTATTTTAAAGCAGTTGTTGAGGAAATGAAAAAAGTGACCTGGCCCACACGGGAAGAGGTCTATTCGTCGACAGCTCTGGTGGTTGTTTTTTCGCTCATTTTGACTCTGGTTGTGTGGGGGTTTGATGAGCTGGTTAAGTTTGTTGTATATAACAGGGTTGTTGGCTAAGCAACCCATTTTCTAAATAATAGGGTGTAAGTACATGGCGTTTAAGTGGTATGCGGTTCAAACATTTACTGGGCAGGAGTCAAGGGTTGTTCAGTATGTGCAGAGTATGATTGATTCCGGTGAACTCGAAGGGGTAGTTGCACGTGTGCTTTCTCCTGTTCGTGATGTCGTTGCTGTACGCAGGGGCAAACGTGTTAAGAAACAGGATAAATCATTTCCCAGCTACGTTCTCTTTGAGATGGAGTTTAATCAGGAGTCTGCATATTTTGTTCGCAATATCAACGGCGTTATGGATTTTGTCGGCGGTCGGCATCCCCGTCCTTTGAAACGTGCCGAGGTGGATAGAATACTCGGTAATGAATCAACGGGCGAAGCGAAAGCTGTTGCTGAGGCGCCGTTTGACGAGGGTGATATGGTGAATATTACGGCCGGCCCGTTCAAGGGTTTTGAGGGTGTTGTCGAGGATGTGAGTGCAGAGAAGGGTAAAGCCAAAGTCTCTGTAACCGTATTCGGACGATCAACGCCTGTTGAGGTTGATTTTACTCAGATTGATCCCGTCTCATAAATAATAGAAAGGTGTGAAGATTGGCTAAAAAAGAGGTTGGACAGATAAAGCTACAGATACCTGCCGGACAGGCTAATCCTTCACCTCCGGTTGGTCCTGCATTGGGTCAGCATGGTGTTAATATTATGGAGTTCTGTAAGGCTTTTAATGCAAAAACCCAGGATCAGGCGGGGATGACAATTCCTGTTGTGATTACTGTTTTTGCCGACAGGTCTTTCGACTTTATAACAAAAACACCTCCTGCGGCTAAGTTGATTATGAAGGAGCTGGGGGTTAAGGGTGGTTCCGGTGTGCCGAATAAAGAAAAGATCGGTAAGCTGACTGCTGAACAGGTTCAGAAGATCGCTGCAGTTAAAATGCCCGATCTGAACTGTCATACAGAGGAAGCGGCTATGAAGATTGTCGCCGGAACAGCCAGAAGTATGGGTGTAGAAACAGAGAGTGATGGTGAGGCTTAATGAAAAGAAGTAAATCCTGGCGTTCTGTTCAAGAAAAGTTCGACAAGACGAAAGTGTACTCTCTTGAAGATGCTATCTCTCAGGTTAAGGAACTTTCCTATGTAAAGTTTGATGAGACTGTTGATCTTGCTGTGCGTCTCGGTGTTGATCCGCGTAAAAGCGATCAGGTCGTACGCGGTTCGGTGGTTTTGCCCGGCGGACTCGGTAAGGATGTGCGGGTCGTCGCTTTCGTGGGGAGTGACAGAGTGGATGAGGCAAAAGAAGCCGGCGCTGATATTATTGGTGATAAAGCGTTTGCTGATGAAATTCGCAAGGGTAACCTTGATTTTGATTCAGTGATTGCGACGCCTGATATGATGGGTGTTGTCGGTTCTCTCGGTAAGATATTGGGTCCCCGGGGGATGATGCCCAATCCCAAGGTTGGTACGGTAACCACGGATGTGACAAAGGCTGTAAAAGAGCTGAAGGCCGGACGGGTTGAATTCCGTACGGAGAAGGCCGGCATTGTACATGTGCCCGTGGGTAAGGTTTCCTTTGACACGCCTGCACTTGCAGGAAATGTCAAAGCTCTTATGGCAAAGTTGAAGGCTATGAAGCCGTCATCAGCCAAGGGTGAATACTTTTTAAAGGCTGTTGTCAGCTCCACGATGGGGCCCGGTGTACAGCTTGAAGTGTCTGAACTGGTGTAAAAGGAGACCTGAATGGCTACCACAAAAGAGATAAGAACAGAACAAATAGAACGTCTGACTGAGGAATTCGAGGCTTGCGGTGCCTTCTATATGACCAAGTTTGAAGGGGTCACCGTTGAAGAGATCAATGAAGTCCGCGGGAAGATACGCGAAGTTAACGGTAAGTATTTGGTGGTAAAGAATACTCTTGCGAAAAAGGCCCTGGCCAAAAACGGCATTGAAGGAATGGACGATTTCTTTAAAGGTCCTGTTGGGGTTGTCTTTTCGTCAAAGGATGATGCTTCTGCACCGGCAAAGGTGATTAAGAAGTATAACAGCGATAACGATGATAAAATGGATTTTCTCGCTGCATACTTTGATGGAGAGATTTTTGAAGGTGAAAGCGCAAGACAACTTGCGGATATGCCTTCGCGCGATGAACTTTACTCCATGCTGCTTTCAGCAATGCAGGGTCCCGTACGCGGTCTTGCTGTATCCCTGAACGGTATTCTTACAAATTTTGTACGAACTCTGGATGCCGTCCGGGAAAAGAAAGATAACGAATAGTAATTTTAACTTTATTTATTTGAACTTAAAACTATATAAGATATTTACGGGGGTCGACAGTGGCTACTACTAGTGAAATGATTGATGCAATTAAAGAGATGTCTGTACTTGAGCTTTCTGAGCTTGTTAAGGCGATCGAAGAAGAGTTTGATGTAAAAGCTGCAGCACCCGTTGCTGCGGTAGCTGGTCCTGCTGCGGGTGATGCCGCTGAAGCAGAAGAGCAGACTGAATTCGACGTTGTACTGAAGTCAGCCGGTGCAAAAAAGATTCAGACCATTAAGGTTGTCCGTGCGGTAACCGGTGCCGGTCTGAAAGATGCCAAAGGTATGGTTGACGGTGCGCCTGCAACTCTCAAGGAAGCAGTATCCAAAGATGAAGCAGAGGATATCAAAAAACAGCTTGAAGATGCTGGTGCAGAAGTAGAAGTTAAGTAGTTAATTATTGAATGAAAAAATAGTAATTAATTGACTATAAAAGCACGGAGTGATTAAGTTCGCTTCGTGCTTGTTTGTATTTTGACAAGTAACGATTACAGGCTCTGAAAGAAAATAGAAAAAGAGGTTCACCGGATGGCAGACCGTAAATTCTACTCAAAAGTCAAAGAAGTTATGGATATTCCGCAGCTTCTTGAAGCACAATTGATATCATATGAAAAATTTCTGCAGGAAGACTCTCCAAGTCATGAGCGCAAAGACTATGGTCTTCATGGAGTTTTTAAATCACTTTTCCCAATCGAAGACAATAAGGGATACTATCTGCTTGAGTATGAAGGCTATACTCTTGGGGTCCCCAAGTACTCAATAAAAGAGTGCAAGGCCCGCGGTGCAACCTATGCCGCCCCGCTGAAGGTTGATATGTCTCTTTCCGTTTTCGAACGGGAGGGGCAGAAGAAGCGCGAGTTTGTTGAAAAAATATCCAACGATGTCTACATCGGTGAGATACCTCTCATGACTGAGCGGGGAACCTTTGTTATAAACGGAGCTGAGCGGGTTATTGTCAGTCAGCTTCACCGGGCGCCGGGCATTGTCTTTAACGAAGTCACTCAGCCCACGGGCAAAGTTGAGACCCGTGCACGGATTATTCCCAAGCGTGGGTCCTGGGTCGAGCTCCTCCTTGATTCTGATAATCTCATGTGGGTTAATATTGACCGTCGCAAGAAGGTTCCGGCCACCTCTTTTCTCAGAGCTCTCGGATATGTCTCCAACGGTGATATCCTATCTCTCTTTAATGAGGCTAAAACCGTTGATGTTGCTGATAGTATTATCGGTGAAGTTCTTGCTGATCCCGTTGTATCAGAGGAAGACGGGGAGATCCTTGCGGAAGCAGGGGATAAGATCGACGCAAGTGTTCTCGATCTGCTGACCGAACTTGAAATGGATACCGTTGAAGTTGTTGCAGATAATAATTCCATTGCTACCACGATTTTTCGCAATACCTTTAAAAAAGATAAATCCAAGAGCGAATCCGATGCTCTTTCCATTGTATATCAGTCCGTACGTCCGGGCCCGCCGCCCAATGATGAAACGGCACGAAATTTCATACATCGCCTGTTTTTTGATGATGAGCGCTATGATCTCGGTGAAGTCGGGCGCTACCGTATCGATCACAGAATTAATGTAACTTCCGAAGAGGGGTCAGTGACTCTGCAGGTGGAAGATTTTATTCAGACGATGAGATATCTCATAGATATTGCCATTGGTGACGGATATCTGGATGATATCGATCATCTCGGCAACCGCCGTGTTCGTTCTGTGGGTGAACTCATGGAAACGCAGTTTGCCGTTGGTGTCAACCGCATGGTCCGCTCGGCCCGGGAGCAGTTAGGTGTCCGTAAAAAAGAGGACCTTGTTCCTGCAGACCTGATTAACGCCCGTGCCGTGGCTACAGTCATTCAGTCCTTTTTCGGTTCGTCCCAGCTCTCACAGTTTTTGGATCAGACAAATCCGGTTTCCGAGCTGACGCATAAACGTCGCGTATCGGCGCTTGGTCCCGGCGGGCTGACCCGTGAACGGGCCGGTTTTGAGGTGCGCGATGTGCATCATACGCATTACGGTCGGCTCTGTCCCATTGAAACACCGGAAGGCCCGAATATCGGGTTGATAGCTTCTCTTTCATGTTTTGCACGGATTAATCAGTTTGGTTTTATTGAAACCCCATACCGTGGAGTGAAAAACGGTAAGCTGACCGGTGATATTTCCTATATCGATGCCAATGATGAAGATCGGTTCAGGATTGCCCCGGCTGATACTGCTCTTACTGATGACGGTACCCTGGCAGATAAAAATGTGTATATCCGCCATCGCGGAGATTTTACATTCGTAAAACGCGAAGAAGTCGGCTATATGGACGTATCGCCCATGCAGATGGTTTCTGTATCGGCCAGTCTGATTCCCTTTCTCGAGCATAATGATGCAAACCGTGCCCTCATGGGGTCCAACATGCAGCGGCAGGCCGTCCCCCTTATTAAAACCGAGGCGCCAATTGTCGGCACCGGTATGGAAGGCAAGGCTGCGGTTGATTCCGGCTGTGTGATTGTGGCGAAAAACGACGGGATCGTGAAAAAGATTGATGGCCGTTCCGTGGTGATCAAAAAGGATCAGCAGGACGAAGAGGATGCTCTTCTCGGTATTTACGAAGAAGATCGGTATGAATTAACAAAATATGAGCGGTCCAATCAGGATACCTGCATAAATCAGCATATCTGCGTGGCAGAGGGTGACAAAATTAAAGCCGGTGAAGTGATTGCCGACGGACATGCAACGGATAAGGGCGAGCTGGCCCTCGGTAAAAATGTTCTTACCGCCTACATGCCATGGAACGGCTATAACTATGAGGATGCCATTATTGTGTCTGAAGACCTGGTGGCCCATGATGTGTATACCTCCATTCATATTGTCGTGCACGAAGCGGATTCCCGCGATACCAAGCGCGGCCCTGAAGAGTTTACCACTGAAATCCCCAATGTAAGCGATGAAGCCATACGAAATCTCGATGAAATCGGTATTGTGCGCGAAGGTACAGAGGTTGAACCCGGTGATATTCTTGTCGGTAAGATTACTCCCAAGGGTGAGAAAGAGCTTTCACCAGAGGAACGTCTCCTGCGGGCAATTTTCGGTGAAAAAGCCGGGGATGTCCGGGATACCTCCCTGCGGGTGCCGTCGGGCCTGAAGGGGATTGTAATTAATACCGACCTCTATTCCCGCAAAGAACGGGATAAGGCCTCCAAAGAACGGGACAAAAAACGTATTCGGGAGCTGCAGAAAAAATACGATGAAAAGATCCGCGATCTTGAAACCCGCCGCGAAGAGGCGTTGTATACGCTCCTGAAAGGCAAGACTGCCGTAGAGATCTGCGAACGTATCACAGGGAATGTTGTCGTTCCTGCCGGTGAGAAATGGACAAAGAAGATGATTAAGGATCTTGAATTGTCTGACATCGCTCCCGAAAACGGATTCTGTCAGGATGATGAGCTTTCGGAGAAAGCCGCTACGGTGCATTGGAAAGTTCAGCGTGCAATTGATGAGTACGATGACAGAATCGATAAAGAAATCGATAAGATCCGTCGCGGTGACGAGCTCAAACCGGGTGTTCTTAAGCTGGTGAAAGTATATATTGCCAAAAAGCGGAAGCTTTCTGTTGGTGATAAAATGGCCGGCCGTCACGGCAACAAAGGTGTTATTTCCAATGTTGTTCCCCGTGAGGACATGCCCTTTCTTCCTGATGGTACTCCCATTGAGCTCATTTTGAACCCTCTCGGTGTTCCCTCCCGAATGAATGTTGGTCAGATCCTTGAGGTGCATGCTGCTCTGGTGGCATCCAAAAAAGGGGAAAAGATTGCTACGCCGGTCTTTAATGGTGCTTCTTCAGAAGAGGTCTTTAAAGAGCTCGATGAAATTGCCGGTGACGGTGTAGGTACGGACGGACGAATTCGTCTGCGCGACGGTCGTACGGGTGAGGAATTTCACAGTCCCGTAACAGTAGGCCCTGTCTACATGCTGAAGCTCTGCCACCTTGTGGAGGATAAAGCGCATGCCCGGTCTATCGGCCCCTATTCACTTGTTACGCAGCAGCCCCTGGGCGGTAAGTCCCAGTTTGGTGGACAGCGTTTTGGTGAGATGGAGGTATGGGCACTGGAAGCGTATGGTGCAGCATATACTCTTCAGCAGGTTCTGACGGTAAAAAGTGATGATATTACAGGACGGTCCAAGATATATGAGTCAATTGTCAATGGCGATAATCCGCCTGAGACTGGTGTCCCTGAATCCTTTAAGGTTCTATTGCGTGAGATGAAATCTCTGGCGATAAACGTAGAGTTGAACGAAGAAGAGTAGATAATAAATACGCTTTTTTAAAATTACGAGGTTATAACTGTGACAGGTTTATACGATAGTTACGGATCAAAAGTCGAGCAGATAGATTCAGTCAGCGTAAGTCTGGCATCACCCGATAATATACGCGACTGGTCTTTCGGTGAAGTTGAACGGCCGGAAACAATCAATTATCGCTCTTACAAACCGGAAAAGGGCGGCCTCTTCTGTGAGCGGGTTTTTGGTCCCGTGCGGAACTGGGAGTGTAATTGCGGTAAGTATAAGAGAATTCGGTATCGCGGTGTTGTGTGTGACCGTTGCGGGGTTGAGGTAACTCATTCCCGCGTTCGTCGTGAGCGTATGGGGCATATTGAGCTCGCCGTTCCCGTGGTGCATGTGTGGTACCTGAAAAGTACCCCGTCTTATATTGCTCCTCTTCTTGGTTTTACCAACAAGGAACTTGACAAAATCATCTATTACGAAAATTATGTAATGATTGACCCCGGTGATACCGCCTATGAAGTCGGCAGCCTTCTGAGTGATGATGATTTTGATGAGCTGGAAGAAGCGAATAAGAAATTTATTGCAAAAATGGGGGGCGAAGCAGTATTTGATCTTCTTTCTGTGGTTGACCTTGAAGAGCTGCAGGCAAACCTCAGTCTTCAGCTTCGTCACGAAACCTCAAAACAGCGAATGAAGGATCACCGCAAACGTCTCAAGGTGGTAAATGCCTTTGTGAAGTCCGGAAATCAGCCGGAGAATATGGTGCTCAAAGTGCTCCCTGTTCTGCCTCCTGATCTTCGCCCGCTTGTTCCCCTGGACGGAGGGCGTTTTGCAACATCGGATCTCAATGACCTTTACCGTCGTGTAATCAATCGGAACAACCGTTTGAAAAAACTGATTGAGATTAAGGCGCCTGAGGTGATTTTGCGGAATGAAAAACGCATGCTTCAGGAAGCAATTGATACGCTGATAAACAATGGCCGGCGCGGTGCAGCATCTCAGGGCAGTAAGCCCATGAAATCCCTTTCGGATCTCCTCAAGGGTAAGCGCGGACGTTTCAGACAGAATCTGCTGGGTAAGCGTGTTGATTATTCCGGACGTTCTGTTATCGTAATTGGACCGGAGCTGAAGCTGTATCAATGCGGTCTCCCCAAAACCATGGCCCTTGAGCTTTTCAAACCCTTCGTGATTAATAAGCTGGAACAGCGTGAGTTTGCTCAGACCGTAAAGAGCGCCAAGAAGTTTGTTGAGAAGGAAAGCAAGGAAGTCTGGGATGTTCTTGAAGAAGTGATCAAGGATCATCCGGTTCTGCTCAATCGTGCGCCGACTCTGCACCGGCTCGGTATTCAGGCATTCTTCCCGGTTCTTGTCGAGGGTAAAGCTCTTAAGCTGCACCCCCTTGTGTGTTCTCCCTTTAATGCCGACTTCGACGGTGACCAGATGGCCGTGCATGTGCCCCTGTCTCCGGAAGCGATTATTGAGTCCCGTCTGCTGATGCTTTCGGCGAATAATCTGCTTCGTCCTTCAAGTGGTGATCCCGTTGTCGGCCCCTCCCAGGATATGGTTCTGGGGATCTATTATCTTACCAAGAATGACCCGGCCAAGCGTGCCCTTGTGCAAAAGCACGGCGCTGATGAACAGGTTCTTCGCTCCTTTGATACCATTGATGAGCTGGAGCTTGCCTACTTCAATAAGCAGGTTGAGATTCATTCGGAGATAATTTATCAGATTGACAAAGCTAAGTCCATTGACGGGACCGCCGGAATTATTGACGGAACGCGCAACGCCGTAACCACCGTCGGGCGTGTCCTCTTTAATCATGTTATGCCCGAGCATGTTCCCTATTTCAACAAGATGATGCGCAAGGGGGATATTGAAAACCTTGTGACCTATATTGTCAATAAGTCCGGTACAGAGCAGGCGGTCCATGTCCTTGACAGCATTAAGGATATGGGTTTTTCCTATGCAACTCAGGCCGGGGCAAGCTTTTGTGCCAAGGATCTGGTTGTTCCGGAAAAACGTGAAGAGCTTATTGCTGATTCGGAAAAACAGGCGAAGAAAATCAGAAAACAGTATGAGCGCGGTATTATCACCGAGGGTGAGCGGTACAATAAGATTATTGATATCTGGACACATACGACCAACCAGGTCGCTGATGCCCTCATGGAAGCCCTTGTCAAAGACCAGCGGGGCTTTAATTCCGTCCATATGATGATTGATGCCAAAGCCCGAGGCAGTAAAGACCAGATTAAGCAGCTTGCGGGGATGCGTGGTCTCATGCAGAAACCCAAGAAAAAGTTGACCGGTGGTGTTGGTTCTATTATTGAAAACCCCATTAAGTCACATTTTCTCGGCGGACTCTCGGGGCTTGAATATTTTATTTCCACCCATGGTGCGCGAAAAGGTCTTGCGGATACAGCTTTGAAAACAGCTGATGCCGGTTATCTGACACGACGTCTTGTGGATGTGGTTCAGGATATGGTCGCTTCTGAAGATGACTGCGGAACCTTCCGCGGCATTTACATTACGGCTCTCTATGAAGGTGAAAACGAAGTAAAACCGCTTCATGATCGAATTGTCGGCAGAACTGCTCTTGAAGATATTGAAGATTTTGACGGAAACCTTCTGGTTAAACGTAACAGTCTTATTACCGATGAAGATGCCGATGTTATTGATGAAAAGGGTATTGACGGTGTCTGGATCAGATCTGTTCTTACCTGTGAATCAGAATTCGGTTTATGTGCAAAATGCTACGGAAAGAATCTGGCCAATAATAACAGCGTCAGCGTTGGTGAAGCTGTCGGTATTATGGCGGCCCAGAGTATTGGTGAACCAGGTACACAGCTGACGCTGCGGACCTTTCACATTGGTGGTACAGCATCGCGTATGCTTGCCAAGGATCATGAGGTTTCCAATGTAAAGGGGTACGTAAAGCTTCATGATATGGAGACTGCTGACCATGAGGACGGTACGAAGGTGCTTTCCCGGCTCGGTGAAATTGCGGTGTATGATTCAGACGGTGTGGAAATAAGCCGCTATGCCGTACCGCACGGTTCCATCTGTCATGTTGCTCATGAGGAGCCTGTGAAAGAGGGACAGAAACTCTTTTCGTGGGATCCCTATAATGCCACCATCGTTTCCGCCAAAAACGGTGTGATTGAAGGTATGGATATTATTCCCGATGTTACGCTGAAAGAATCCTTTGATGATCTCACGGGTACATCGGAACGGGTTGTTATTGAAGATAAGACCCGTAAGAATCATCCCCACTTTCGTATTATTGCGGATGATGGTTCTTCAACACTTAATATCGCTCTTCCCGCCGGTGCCCTTCTTCAGAAAAAAGAAGGTGATAAAATTGTGAAAGGTGATATACTGTATAAAATTCCCCGTGATGCAGGGAAAAGTAAGGATATTACCGGTGGTCTTCCCCGTGTTGCTGAACTGTTTGAGGCGCGTGTGCCTGCAGACCCCACGATTATGGCGGAAATTGATGGTGTCGTTGAATTTCAGACGCGGTCGGTTAAAGACAGTAATAACAAGATTATGCATGACCAGAACGGCAATGAGCTGACGGAGCCCAAGATTGACCGGGGGCGCCGTAAGATTACTGTCCGTTCCGAAGATGATGATATTGTTCGTGAGTATTCCATTCCCGTGCGTAAGCATATGCGTGTCCAGGATGGTGACCGCGTTCGTGTTGGGGACCGTCTCTGTGAAGGTGCGATGAATCCCCACGAGATTCTCCGCGTCCTTGGTGAGCATGAAGTACAGCGTTATCTTATCGATGAGGTTCAGTCTGTTTACCGTCTGCAGGGTGTTGAAATTGACGATAAGCATATCGAGGTTGTCGTCGCTCAGATGCTGCGTAAAGTTGTTATTGAGGATCCCGGTGATTCTGATTATCTCAAGGGTGAACGTGTGGACAAGAAGATTCTTCGTAAGGAGAATGAGCAGCTTGCAGAAGAAGGTCTGAAGCCGGCTGTTTCCAGACCACTTCTTCAGGGTATCACAAAGGCTTCCCTTGGGACTGAATCGTTCCTTTCAGCTGCGTCCTTCCAGGAAACGACGAAGGTTCTAGCGGCGGCAGCTGTCAATCATAAGATTGATCCGCTTCGGGGTCTGAAGGAAAACCTGATTATGGGTAATCTGATTCCTGCCGGCAGTGGTGCCCGGATTTACCGTGATCTGGAGATTCAGGATATTGATGTAATGGCCGAGGACGGTGATTCGTCACTGGATGATTTTGACGATGATGATGATTTCGGTGGTGAAATAATTTAGATTTGTAACCTGTCGCGGTAGTAATGTATATTATCGCGACAAAAGTAAATTCAGGAGGATTTAATTGCCTACTATAAATCAGTTGGTAAAAAAAGGTAGAAAGCAGATTACGGCGAAAAGCATGTCTGTGGCTCTTGATAAATGCCCGCAGAAGCGTGGGGTATGCACGCGTGTGTTTACCACCACTCCCAAGAAGCCCAACTCTGCCCTGCGAAAGGTTGCCCGTGTGCGCCTTTCCAATAAGATGGAAGTGAACGCGTATATCCCCGGTGAAGGCCATAACCTTCAGGAGCACTCCATTGTGCTTGTACGCGGTGGTCGTGTGAAGGATGTTCCCGGTGTACGCTACCATATTGTACGTGGTTCGCTTGATACACAGGGTGTGGAAGACAGAAGACAGTCCCGTTCAAAATACGGTACACGTAGACCTAAGTAACTTAAGGAGTATTAATGTCCCGCAGAAAAAGAGCAGTAAAACGACCTATTACTCCGGATTTTAAATACGGCAGCACGCTGGTTACAAAGTTTATTAACTGCATGATGCTTGACGGTAAATTTAATGTTTCCCGGAATATCTTTTACACAGCAATGGATCATATCCAGAATCAGTACGCCAAAGATGGTGTGACTGTTTTCAAAAAGGCTATTGAGAATATCAAGCCTGCCCTTGAGGTGAAGACACGCCGTGTCGGTGGTGCAAACTACCAGGTTCCCCTGGAAGTTACCCCGGTTCGCGGTAATGCCCTTGCCATGAGATGGCTTATTGATTATTCCCGTAAGCGCAACGAGAAAAATATGAGCGAGCGTCTGGCCAATGAAATATGGCAGGCCTTCAATAAAGAAGGTTCATCGATCCGTAAAAAGATCGAAGTACATAAAATGGCTGAAGCCAATAAGGCCTTTGCTCATTTTCGTTGGTAATGTGTATGGACAGATGATTTTTGAAGGGAAACGCGCGGCGTTTCCCTTTTTTTACATCTATTTCAAAAAAATGTTTACATTTGGAATATAATTTTATATATTTAGAATTGAGTGGGTAACTCCCCCCACTCTATGTGAATGTGTGTGATGATGAGATATCAGTCGACCGCAACGGACGACTGAGGAAAGGCGGCTACAAGCCGCCTTTTTTATTACCTCCTTACTGTGTTATTCGTATGGTATGTGTGTGGTATCGGTTCTTTGCCCGAAGAAAATATGTGCCCCCGGCAAGGTCCTTTACGGGGAGCCGAACACTGTTTTGTACTCCCTTCGACAGGGTTTTATCCCATACTCGGCGTCCAGAGGTTGTATACAGACTTATGTTTTCTATCTGCTGGTTCTCTGGCAGGGTGACTACGCCCTGTGAATAGTTGATCCTTTTTTGAACAACAGAAGATCTGCTTTCAGTAAGATTACTTGTTTTTCCTGAAAAGAGTGGGCGCAGCTCTTCAGGAATTACACCCTGGTCTCCATTATTGCGCATGCCGAACCAGACCTGCCAGGGAATGCGAAACTCTTCAAAAATACCGACGACATCATTGAAATAGGCAACGCGATCCGCAGTCTCCGTTTTTTGGGGATAGATACCGAATTCATTACATACGATTGGTACATTGTGGGATATTGCCCAGTTCATGGCAGTAACGATCTGGTTTCGCAGATCCACAGGATTTCCCTTCTGGTAGTATTTCTTATATTGAGTAAGGATCCAACGGTTTTCTGCAGTGAGCAAATCTTCACGAATTCCGAAATACGAAAATTCTGTCGACCAACGCTCAGGACTGTATGGATAGGGGACATTTCGGGTAAACCCCATTCCGTTCCACGGTGTTCCCAGATGTGAGAAAATAAAGGGTTCATAGAAATGAAATGAGTAGATGATTCCGGTGTCCGCGAGAGGTTCTGAAGCTGCCAAAACGTCAATATCGTACCAGCGGGAAACTCCATAAATCAGTGGCCGCTGCTGGTCTGCAGTACGAATTGAATCGATCATTTCTTCAGCAAAGCTGCGCCATTGAGATTGAGGAACGGCTTCAAAAATACCCGGTTCATTGGTTAATTCAAGAAGTACATGAGGATTCTCTCCCGGACCGATATGCGTCGCTACGGCTTTCCATACACGGGAGCAGAGGGTTCTGTAATGCGTGTCAGAGGCACTTTCCAGATTAAGGCTGCCGTCGTACTGATGATAGTCGATTGTCAGGCCCATCCCGTTTTCCCCGGTCCATTCCATGAAGGAATCGATGATCATATAGAGCGTGGAGTCAATCATCGGCTCTGCTCCTTCCGCAAGTGCTTCCGACCGATTTTGGACATAGAGATCCAGATCGAGGGGAAGACGAAATGATTTTACTCCCTGAGCCGCGAGGCTGTCCAGAATAGAGCCATTGTACTTATCAAAGGACGAGAATGAATCCGCTTCAAGCCAGTCCGCGGCGTTGACACCTCGGGCTATGTATTTCCATGCGCTGTCTTGCAAAGGATTGCTGACCTTACCGGGAGCCGTGAGATTTTTTGGTGTCGGTGGATCGGCAGGATGCACCTCCATATCATTATTTTTTGTTTCTTCCAGGGTATCAAGGAGTGCTATTGAGTCGATTTCCAGAAAAGAGCTGTCACCGTCACTGCCTTCAATGATAAAGGAGAGGGTGTTGATCTGAGTTAGATCAATGGGCTTTATTTCACCCCACTCCTGAAAGAGATCCTCGTGAATATTGATTTCCACACGGCGCCAAGTGTCGCTGGGCATGAGTTTCATGCGATGGTAGGCGTAGTCCGTAACACTGTCCATGTGCAGCCGAACTGCGTGGCCGGCGCCCCGATAATAATACACCAGCCCCTCATACCCGCTGATATCAGCGCTGGTACCGTGAGTGAGAGTTACCCCGGTTTCAACATAAGGGGACCATTCATTGCCGCCCTGGATCAATTGATAGGTAAAGTGCAATGATCCCTGCGAGTTGTACCCCTCTCCCGTAACAGCAAAGGTATCGGATAAGCCAAAATGGATTCGTGACTTACCACTATCCACAGTGTCGGTCATGGAATACCACATTCCGGTATTATTCAGGCCTCCTGTGGTATTGTCTTCTTCAAAGTCATCGATCACGCCCTGTTCACCCATGGACAGGGCCCGAAATACTGCAAGCATTACTACTGTTTTTCTGATATTCATACACACCTCCGGTTAAATGGTATGCAGAAAATCTACAATGGAATTACGGGAAAAACTTTTTATTAGATGCAGTATTTTTATCAGGAGGTTTTGCTGAGAAAAATACTGCAAAATGTAAAATTAGTAATTTGTCGGCTGTTTCTTTTTGGAAAATACCTTTTCCGCTGCCTTACGGGGTCGGCGAAAGGGTGTCCTGGGTGTAGCCGTACTGAGATTCGATCCATTCTTCTGAAGCGTATTTGTCAAGCCAGGCGGAGGCTGTGGGGTCATTGGCAAGATCGGCAAGATAATTATCTGTAATATCAAAGGTGAGGAGGGCCGGAAATGCCTGAGGTTCAAAAAAGGATCGGGGCAGATCTTTCAGGGTGTTTTTTTCCAAATCAATGACCATGCAGTTCTGCAACTGTGCCATTTCCGGCGGAAGTGAATCAATATTGTTTCGGCTCAGATCAAGGGTGCGCAGCTGCTGCATACCGCCGATAGCCGGTGAGATATTCAGATTGTGATTGTTATGCGCCAAAGAGAGTGTTCGCAGGGGCAGCGTGTACACGTCCCCCGGGATTGTTGTGATTTCCGTGCGGTTGAAGATCATGGCAGTAACATCCCCGCGGGACGTATCGATGTATGTAAACATTTTTGCCGTATCAAGGCCGTTCTCCTGCATAAAACTGCGCACAATATCCAGCTGATAGGCAAGGGGAAGAACCGTGTCAAGTATTGTTGTTTCACCGGCTTTCAGGACGGCCGTATCCCGAAGAACGGAGGGTTCAGTTCCGGAAGAAGAATGGAAGGAGTAAGCAAGGGGGTAGGTGCCGGCGGGAAGGTTGCTGAAAGTTGCCGGTCCGGAAGAATCCAAATGGCGAAACCGGCCGAGACCAAACACTGAGATGGTTGCCTCCATCTGCTGAGGTACGTTGACGTACACTGAAAGATCTGCGGGGCGGGATAAATAGATGCTGTCGCGAATATCGGCGCTGCTGTCAGCAGTTACGAAGATTTCCGCAAGCCCGGAAAGTGTGTCCCCTGAGCTGATCTCACAGAGGTAGCTGCCCGGTGCAAGGGTGCGGGGTATGATAAAACGCCCCTGTGCGTCTGATCTGAGATGGACCTGTGTTGTATCGGCGGAATCGGTGATGTAGCTGTCCCGGGGACGAATAAAGATGTCGGCCTGCAGGGGAGTGCCCGTTGAATCGGCAACGGCAACAGCACCGTTGGTTGTTTCTGAGGTTGCACCGGCAAGACCGGAGTCACTGCAGGAAAACGCTGCTATCAGGATAAGCAGGAGCAGAAGAAAATCAATTCTCATCCCGGGATTCCTTTCCATATTCGTCTGTCAGAGGTATCAGCTGCAGATTGAGTTGATAGACCCGGGTGGGGGCGTCAACGTGATTTACATAGCTGATGACGGAGGAGCGAAAGCGGCGCAGCATCTTTTTGATAGCTGAAAGCTCTTCTCCGGTGATATTCATGGTTACGGAAGAGATGTCGCGTTCGTCCCGGGGGTGGCGGGAAAGTGCCTGCCGGGAGAGTTCGATTGTTTCGTTTTGAAATTTCCGCACGGCTATACTGGTCCAGCTTTCGCCGGTGGTTATGGCGTTATCAGTCAAAATGTAGCGCCCCGCGTCATTACATTTTATGAGATCAAGGCGCAAGAGGAGCTCCAGGGATGACCGTGCCTGCTCTTCGGTTATTGCCGGATTCAGTCCCCGGGCGAGTTGTGCGTAGCTGTCACCGCGGTGAAACGGAAAGAATTCCAGCATATTTCGAACTGCAGAGTAGTACCAGTGTGCATAAAACTCATATTGATCTTCGGTAATACATTGGGTATGGGGTTTGCGAATGGCAAGAATCCGTTCAAAATACAGCTGCCTGTTGTCTTCGGTGCGGGCTTTATTAAAGTACACCAGGTTTTCGAAGTAGTCTGATTCCGAGGGATCAAGTTTCAGGGCAGCGGCAATATTGGGGATATACTGCTCACCGAGATGGCGTTGTTCCTTAATAACCTTGGACAGATAGCTTGCATCAATATCGGTGAGACGACCGAAAACACGGAGAGAAAAATTGCGGTTTTCCTCTTTGCGGTGTTTATAATAGGCCCGCATAAATTCGCGGTAGTTCAGATAATCATATACTCGTCTCATAGCAGCTCCGTATGACATAAAATATATCATAAAAATGGATTCTGCAGATATTGTCTTTCTGTGTGAATAATAAATATGGGGGAATACCTATTGCGGTATTCCCCTGCAAGTGAAGACCGGTCTACGGAGTAACCCTGCAGCGGCTGCCGGCTTTGCGTGCGTAATATTCGGGGGAATACATGGCCTCGGCGGAAACTGCGGGCATTTTGAACTGTCCTGTGTAGGTGGGCATGATCTTTACGGCAAAGCGCTTTTTGCCGTCCCGGGACGGCAGATCAAAAAACCAGTTGATACGGCCGTCACGGATGTCCATATATTCTCCTTCGCTGACGGTTCCCAGCCAATCCGGATAGGCTCCACCGCTGATACGGCGGTTAACAATCTCCCAGCCTGCAGGAACGGGGGCTGTCAGGGCGATCTCCTCGAGGGAGCGGGAGCTTTCCGCCGTGAGGTCGAAGATCATCCAGAAGGGAACATTCTGCTCGGCCCGCAGAATATCTCTGTGGGCGATTTTCACGCCATCTTCTGTATAGAAGCGCCGCTGCATGGTAATGTTGCTGTTTTCCGTGGCAATATCATCGGAAAAGGGCACGGATTCGTTGAGGATGCTTACAAAAATCGGGGATCCTTCATCAAGGGAGATCTCGATCTCCTTGCCCCAGTCATCTGAGAGATCAATCAGAGCCTGTGTTTTTTTAAGGCGTATCTTTTCTTCGCTGCCGTTCTTACGAATGCGCACCACAGGATCACCACCGCTGGTCATATCGGAAAAAATGTCGTAAAAGCGGGCCATGGCAATAACAGATACGGCCTGCTCCTGTGTTGAAAACCACTGGCGTCCCCCTTTATAATGGCTGATCACATCCTTCAGGTGGGTATAGGCCTGCTTACGATCTTTACGCAAACTGGACAGATAGGTGACCATGGCTGCATCGCGCAGGGTGGATCCGTAGGTACGACTCAGTTCACGGTAATCTTCGATCTCTGTACTGACGGTACTGTCCAGACGGCGGGCCACTGCGGGAAAACCGCTGAGATGGTATGCAGTGGAAAGAAACTCCGCAGAAAGACGGTCCATCTTTGCAAGATGCTGTTCCTTGAGATAGTTCATGGTCCCTGTTTCTTTTTCACCGGCGAGGGCGAGAATGAAAACCCCGTAGGTCTTATAGGCCAGGGCACGATTGCCCGATGCCTGCCGGGAGATTCGGCGTACTGACCGCAGGCCATGATTGTAGAGCTTGTCCGGTACATAGTACCCTTTTTTGCGTGCTTCCACAATAAAATGGCTTGCGTAGAGCGTGCCCCAGGTGCTCGTTGATGTCTGTCCCGGCCAGTAGGAAAAGCCTCCCGATGTCTGAAATGTTCGCAGTCGGTCGATCCCGCCGTTTATGTTCTTTGTCAGGATGGTCCGCTTGTTTTCAGATATGGGAAGCAGATCCTCCAGGTATATCTGGGGAAAGGTTGCAGAGGTTGTTTGTTCAATACAGCCGTAGGGGTAGCGGATCAGGTTGTTGAGACGCTTGTTGAGATTGATATCGGGAACGCGGGAGAGTTTCAGCCGGGCTGCGTTTGTACCGTCGTACCCCTGTTTTTTCAGGGTATGGGTGAAAGCCTGTTTTGGGGAGACGATTGTATCCGTGACGGCAGTGGTGAAGGGCGTTGCGCTTTTAACGGGGAGTATGATTTCCTGAGACACGGTCTTTTTACCGCCCCGTGCGGTAAAGCGGAGCGTATCTGTGCCAATTGCCCGGGGTGCTGCAATTCTGAAGGTTATGGTGGTATCCCTGCCCGGCGGGATTTTTGTACCGGATATCTTTGCGTTGTCCAGAACCTTTGAGGAAACGCTGCTCATGCGGGTTGAGACTTTCATGACAGAACTGTCCATATTAAAAAGACTCACGGGAATGTCGATGGTATCCATGGGGCGGATAAGACGGGGGACTGTGGGCAGCATTGTCAGGTCTGTGCGTACGGGAACGGATTTTTCGATTTTTTGATAACTGTGCTTTGCAGCACCTGCAATCATGATACGTACGGCACCGGAGTAATTGGGCATGGTAAAGGTGTCCCGGACTGTCCCACCGGCTTGGATTATTTTGGGTCCCTGATACAATACAACCGGTTTGAATCGTTTTGCCTTGTTTTGACTCAGGCGTTTATTCCGGTTCATTTCGGCACGCCTGGAACCTATATTATCCCCGCCCACAGCGATACGATGCTGCATATTCGGCAACAGAGCGTCACGAATCGCACTGTATGTATCCAGGGTCTTTACAGATAATCCTTTGCGTGAGAAAAAATGATTCAGTGGGTCGGGGCTCTTAAAATCCGTCAGAGATAAAAGGCCTTCATCGACTACGGTAATGGTGTATGTTCCATCACGGGTGTCCGCGGAGCGAAGGGTCACGGAAAAGGTATCATTCGGTTCAATTTCGTCAGGTATCTCAGCTGCAATGCGGGCCTTGTTTTTGGGATCGTCCACAAGTATCCCGGCAATGGTGAACATGCGCAGGGGTATGTCGTTGTCATTACCGTATGGCTGAATCAGTTCCACACTGATGTAGGCGTTGGGAACCGCCTGCCGCGGTAAGGCAACTGAGTGGGTAATGCGACCGTTTTTTTCGTTTGCCCATGAGGAATGCAGTATGCTGTCCTGCTGTTCCAGGGTGATAAAAGCCCGGGCTCCGGCGGGGCTCTGTATGGTGATCTGAGCGGTATCGCCAACGGTGTAGCGCGGTTTATCCATGTTCATATCGATGAGGTCGGGAGCACTGCTGTCGACGGCCATGCGATCGTGCCCCCAGGCAGAGGCGTAGACCATCATTCCCGTGCTGTGACCGGAATGCATATCTCTGACCTCGATCAGATACTGGCCCCGAATGGTGGGGGTAAACATGAAATCCCCGGGGGCCGTGCCGGACATCTGTTCCTCCGTGGAAAGGAGGGTGGTTTTCTCGCTTTTTTTAAATGAGCTGAGACTGTTGCTTCTGCGATGACTGCTCCACCACCAATATTTGTCTGAATGGTACACGGAGATCTTTACGCGCCTGTTGGGAAGGGGGCTGCCGGCGGTGTCCACAATAATAAAGGGAATCTCTTTTTTGTCATTAAGTGAAACGTAGTTGTTGCGGAAGGGGTTTTTGATCCCTGCCAGGGCCTCGTATGGAGCGATGGTTACGGCAGTACTCTGCCTGCTGGAATTGCCCCCCTTTTCAAAAACCCGTGCAGAGATACGTCCCTGCAGAAGGGTCGGCGCCGTTTTTGCCGAAGGAATCCCGGCGGTAAAGTTCAGTTTTCCCTGGCCGTCCAGAATCGTGTCAAAAAGTGTTTGTTCACGCCACGCATAGGATCTGGTGGGGTTTTTAAAGGTAAAATCTTCGAAATCACGGGGAGCAAAGGGGGCTTCTGACAGTGACAGTGTTCCTTTGGTTTTAAGGGCTGTCGCTTTTTTGCCAAAAAGAAAAGAGCTGCTGAGTGAACCTTTCAGGGTATCATTCTTTACACGGATGTCGTCAAATTCGATTTTCAGACGCTCCGGCTTTACTGTTTCAAGGGGGATCTTTTTGGTAAAGGTGGTGTTTCCCACAGTGAGGGAAAGGCTCCAGTTACCCGTGGGGGCATTTGTTTCTGTGCCAAAGGGGAGCGAAAAATGCCCTTTCGTACCGCTTGTCAGGGAGCGGGTAAAAACAGTTTGGTTACGGGCATTTTTCAAAACAGCCGTGACGGGCATTCCTTCGGGAGGTACACTTCCGTTGATGCGCAGTATTCCCGAGATGTAAACGCTGTCTCCCGGACGGTGAACCCCGCGGTCGGCATAGGTGTAGAGTTCGATGCCGCCTTTTGATGTTATATCGCCGGAGGTGTTGTACTTATTGATGGGGATCGACGGTTTTGATGTTTTGATGGATGTCCAGCCCTGCTCCGTGCGGGCAATAACATAAAGAATATTGCGGTCCTTGTAGTCCTCAAAGACTGCTGTTCCTTCGCTGTCGGTTGTCTGTTTATTTACGATGTTGTTGTAGTAGTCATATCCTTTCAGGGTGATCCCTTTAAGCGGGGTTCCCTGAACATAATCCACGGCAGTAACGATAAAGTTCCCGCGGCTTTTCTTGCCGATCAGGGCGATATCCGTATTGAAGAGCACCGTGGTGACTGTGCCGTGCTCATAATAATAGCCCGATTGGGACGGCGTGCTTCTCCATCCGCTGTAAGGATAGTAGAGAGCATCAGGTGAGTTGTTGTCGGAGTCGGAGGTGGGTGTACCCACGAGGTTATGGCGATCAAAGGAAAGGACAACAATGTAGGCTCCGTCTGTGCGGTTGACCCTGCTTTTTAGGTCAAGTTCCGTGGTCTGCCAGCGGTTATGCGCGGTGTCAAGGTGAAGGGTTTCGGAATGAACCTTTTCCGCAACACGATCATAGCGGTAGTCCTGGGAAGATGCTGTGATGGTGTTTTCCTGCAGAAAAAAGTGCATGTTCTGCGGATAGATCCGGTAGATCTCTGCCGTGGCTTTTTTGATGTTTACAGAACGAAACTGGATCTTTGACTGATTTACAGAGGGATTGTACACGCCGCGGGAAAGCATCTTCAGTTTCGGTTTGATATTCTCCAGACGCAGGGTTTTGGCGTAATTTTCGCCCAGTTTTGTGTTGTAGCGCGAGGGAAGACCTGCACGAAGGGTGAGGGTGTAGTCCGTGTTGTAGTCCAGAACCGCCTGAATTATCAAGGCGTTTCCTTCGGTGCGGACGGATTTGATTTCGGCCTGCGGACTGATATTGACAAAGCCCGATACGTCATAATTTTTCTGAAAGGGGTCGCTCATGGCAACGGTAATGGTGCTGAGTTTATCCGATGTCTGCTGCTGGAGGGAGGTGACGCGAAAGCGGCTCTTTTTGGGAACTGCAAAAGCACGCTCGAACAATGTGTCCCGGTTCCAGTATCCGGACGGCAACTGTAAGATCAGGGTTCGGCCCCTGTTTTTGCGGTAGAGGGGCGTGGTTGTTTCCAGACTGAAGCGACGTGCCCGTTTCTTTGTATTCTCCGCAGAGATGCGAATTTCGACGGGGTTTGTGGATGAGCTGTCTCTGATAAGAGCGGTGAGATCCTTTTGAAGCTTTGCGGCCTCCATGGGTTCCTCAAGAATGATTGTTCCTTTAAAAACCAGGGATTCTGAAGAATCGCCCCGTGCCTGCAACTCACCCTTCATGGAAGAAAGACCCTGTTTTGCTGTGGTGAAACTGAATTCAAAGGGGGGCACGTACATGGCGGGAGAGAATATCTTCTTACCGTGCAGGGTAACGGTGTACGTTTTGTTTGCCTGCAGTCTTTGCTGAGGCTGGAAAACCAGCAGAGATGGGGTGGCCCAGCGTGCAGTGCCCGTAACTTCCGGTGAGATGCTTAGGGGGGTATAGCCAAGGGGAGTCCCCACAAAGCTTTCAGGTACCTGGGGGTGCAGAAACTCAATCTCAAGGGGGGCGTCTGCGGGATACCCTTTTTCTGACGGGAGTTTTACGATCTCCCGGTCAAGGTCCACCGTGTCAGTGTAGACGGTACTGTCACCTGAGGAGGTACCTGCAGTGTCTGAGCTGCCCTGCTGCTGTGAGCATGACAGAATAAGCACTGCATATATAAGAGCGGAAAAAACGGCACTGTTCTTCACTTGTCTTCCTTATGCTGAATCGTATTGCGGAATATGTAAAATATAGTATGATTTGATCGTTTTTAACACCATAAAAGGACGCCATGCCTAAAATACTCATAGTTGATGATGATATTGTCTTTCTTGATGTCCTGCGCCGCGCCCTGGAGCGTGACGGACACTGTATCCGCACGGTCAGTGAAAGCAGTCGCGTCTTTGCGTATCTTCAGAATGAGACCTGGGATCTTCTCATCCTTGATATGGTCATGCCTGCACCGGACGGTGTTGATGTGCTGCGACAGGTGCGCCGACAGTCAGAGGGGCTGCCGATTATCGCGGTATCCGGCGGCGGACGGATTACAGAAGGGGTTTATTTTCTGGAATATGCTCAGGCCATGGGTGTGGCCGCGGTTTTTGATAAGCCGATTCACGATTTTGCCGGTTTCCGCCGGGTTGTCGCTGAAAAAGCGGCTCAGTTCCGAAGAACTGAGCCGAAATTTGAAAAGGATGGTTTCCGCAGGAATTCAGATTAGAATTCTTTGGAAAAGTTAAAGATGGGAAGCACCGGAAAGATAGAGCTGTTCATGGCGATATTGCCAAGGCCAATCTGAAAGCCGTTGAGGCTGTTGGCGTAATTGACCAGGCCGATCTGAATACCCTTGACTTCCTGGGCAATATTAACGGTCCCGAAATCAACACCATCTGATGATTCTGCATAGTTGAGAAATGAGAATATCCGGGCTCCCGATGCTTTCCCCTTTGCGATGTTCACCCCGTTGAATACGGATACACCGTCCGTATTTCCTTCGGTATAGTTTACAAGTCCCCACAGGCGTACACCGTCAAAGTTACCTGTGGTATGCCCCACCAGCCAGTTGATGTCCACACCGCTGACATTGTTGTTGCGGGTATAGATCAGGCCGAAACGGAGACCGTCCACGCTTTCTGAGGGACCGCCCAGCTGAATGGGGCTGACAAGACCAAGTTCAACAGCCCGTGCTGAACAGAGTGAAACGACCAGTGCCATGGCAAGTAATACTTTCTTCATACAATCCTCCTTATTTGGGGTTTCGATATCCTGGCAGATTTTTCGTGATACACAATTGGGGAGGCTTTCTTTCAGGCAACACACTGCATGAATACTGCAGCTGAGAGCTGTCCGGGAATTAACCTTCCCTGTATGTTTTGACCTAATCTGTTATCAGGGGTATCATCATAAAATAATAGGTGCTCAAAAATAGTGCTGTGTTGTATCGAAGAAGTGGAATAAAATAACGAAGGGCGTTACCTTCTATGCCGCAATGACAATATATTATACCTGTTTGTATCTGTATAAAAGGAGCTTTTTCATGGATCTTGAAAAACTGGGCGAACGTATACGTGAGCGTCGACTGAGTAAAGGCCTCACCCAGAGTCAGCTGGCAAATTCCCTGTATCTTTCTCCGCAGGCGGTTTCAAAATGGGAGCGCGGGGAAAATGCGCCGGATATTCTCCTGCTGCCCAAGCTTGCCGCCCTGCTGGATCGATCCATTGAATGGATTATCACGGGGCATCACGCCGGAACCGACGAAATTACCGCCACGGTGTTATCCACGAGTATGCGTAATTTCATCAGCCGGAATCGGGAATACCGCGGGCGCAAACTTGCCCTGTGGATCAACGGTATTCTGCATACTGTGACGGAATCAGTTCTGAGCGGAGAAGGGGTTCCCGTAAAATACACCGGAGACGGGCTGCTTGCGTATTTTTCCGGCAGAGGACACGAACAGCGGGCTCTGAAGGCAGCCCGTCAGATCTGTGAACTGGTCAGTGATAGGAATATGCTTATCACCCTGAAAGCGGGCGGGCTTTTTCTGGGAAGTATCGGCCATCGGGAGTACCGCATGCCCGATATTCTCGGTGACACAGTAAATGCGGTCTTTCTGTACAATCGACAGGCCACAGAGAATGGTGACCGGCAGGTGTATTTTGATGAAACCGTCACAGAGGCGGCCCGCACTCTGGGGCCGCTTGGATCTGTCTGCTTTGAAAAAACGCAGAAACTGTACTTCTGGAAAGAGTTGTAATCAGGCTGTTTCAGCCAGCCGGCGGTAGCATTCTTCATCCACTGTCAGCTGGTCATTTTCCTGAAGGAACTCTTCAATTCGGTAGTAACCGCGCAGTTCCGGCAGCATGACGTGGACAATAATATCAAGGTAATCAAGGAGAATCCAGCGATTATGTTGCTGTCCCTCCGTGTGGTCAACATGGGTGGAGTTATGCTCGCGCATGGTCCGTTTGGCACCGTCGGCGATGGCCTTGACATGATTAAAGCCGTTTCCCTCGCAGATCAGTGTCCAGTCGGCAATGTGCGATGATTCTCCGGTGTAAATCAGGGTAATGTTTTCTGCTTTCGAATCAAGCAGTGAGTTCAGCAGAGTGAGGAGCTGCTCATCCCTGCGAATTTTTTCTTCTATCATAGAGTATCCTTTCATAATCATGACCGATAATAACTGTGGCATCATAACGGGAATCCCGTGTTGCGGGTCGGATAAAAACGGGATCATCCGTGTTCAGGAGGTCCGCAATTTCCTGCGCTGTTTTGGTTCCCGGCCGGCGGGATATCACCATGGTGCGGCGGTAATTCCAGCTGCGGGCATTGTCGCTTTCCGCTTTAAACATGTTTTCGCGAAGATATTCTTCAAAGCTTCCTGCGACTCCCACCGCTCCGCAGCCGTTGAGAATATTTACCGTTCCGCGGTCGGGGACCATTTTTTCGGGAATATCAACCAGTTCCTGTTCCTGCCGCTGCTGTTCCCGCTGTTTTTCAAGCAGGTTCAGGCGTGTTTCACCGACATTCATGGCCGCCCAGAGTATGAGCAGCACGACAACCAGGGGCAGGGCTCTGGTACATTGTCGAAAAAAAACGGTGTGTTTCATACATCACTTTCCCTGCTGTTTCGTTCCTGTTACCGTAAAAATACATTCTGCCCGATGGGGTGTACATGTTTTCAACCGGCGGCGCTACGTTCCGCAGAAGAAGCGGGTCCCGCTCAGATGGTGCTGCATTATTCATTCCTTCTGTGAGATTATCATATATATTATCAGCCCATTTTTATGTATTCTCAACAGGAAATCAGTATGAATATGAAATCAACCATTGCAGCACTGCTCTTTCTGAGCGTTTTCGCCCTTTCGGGAGTAGAGAAACCAATGTATGAAACCTCCTCGGGGATCGGTATTGCCGGCGGAGCGATTGGCGGTATCGGCTTTGCCTACCGTAAATATTTTCAAAACCGCTTCGGCCTGCAGGCGGCCGCTCTGGGCCTGGGCAGTAAAGATGGAGATTATTCCTCGGCATGGTTGAACGCCGGAGCGCAGGGCATGTACACCCTGCACAAAAACGATGAGGGCTTTTTCCGACTCTATTTACTCGGCGGTGTGGGGCTCTATGCAGACGGATACAAAGGCAGTTATTGGTATTCTGACGATTCGAATGATGATGAATTTTACTGGGATATCACCACCACCCTTGGTGCGGGGCTCGGCATGGAATTTGTTATCCGGGAGACCGTGGCAATTACCGTTGATTCTCCACTGAGTGCGTTTTTCCGGGATTCCGGCGGTTTTGATATACTCCCCGTACCGGGCCTTTCAATTGTGTACTATCTCGACTGAACACGGCCCTGATTGGGGCTTTATCCGCATCAGCTCTTAAATACTGTATCTTTCGGCGGGGGATTAATTCCACAGTATGGGCGTTCCGGTTCGGCGAGACCTCACCGTCCGGCCATTCCAGTGTTTCCCCCCTGCTGTTTTCCCTCTGCACATTTTGCCTCCAGAGCGGGAGCGAAGCAAAGAACCTGCATCCGGCACGATGGGAGCGTGCCAAAAATACCCTGAGCCTGCACACACTGCGGCGCCAGCTGTGCAGGGGCGCTCGCGACCCGAAAAGCGGCTGCCGCAGGAAGTGAAGGGGAAGGAGGTTTTGGCCGCCCGCTGAAAGCGGAGACGATCCTGTCCATGTCGCAAAAGCAACTCAGGAATCAGAACTGCCCTGCACAGCTTTTTCAACCTTTTCGTAGAGATCTTTGGAAAGATCCTTTCGGGCGTGCAGAGTTTGTAACTCACCCAGCATCAGGCGCCGGCGGTGGTCATCGTAGCGGGAAAACTGCAGGAGCGGATCGATCAGACGGGAGGCCACCTGCGGGTTTTCACTGTTCAGAATTTCGATCTGTTCACGCAGGAAACGGTATCCCGCACCGTCTGCTTCGTGAAAGCGCAGGTGGTTGCGCGCAGCAAAGGCACCAATCAGGCTGCGGATACGGTTGGGGTTGCGCCGGTCAAAGGCGGGATGCGCCATAAGCCCCTTCACCCGACTGAGAGTGTCGGCCCCGGGAGCAGATGCCTGCAGGGTAAACCATTTATCCATGACCAGGGGAGTATCTGCCCAGCGGGAACTGAATCTGTCGAGCAGGGCGTCGGTACCTTCACACTCCGCCGTTACAGCAGCTTCCAGTGCTCCCATCGTATCGGTCATATTGTGTGATTCTTTAAAATGCTGCGTTACCATGCGGGCCCCTTTATCCGTTTGTGCCAGATAGCTGAGCAGACGATTGCGAAGTGCCCGTTCTGCAATAACCCGACTGTCAAGGGTGTATTCATCCTGCTCAAGCTCGCTGTAGCGGCGAAAGAACACCCCGGCACAATTGACGGCCATACTCTCTGCGGTGGCCGTCAGGGCGTGGTGGATTTCCTCAACGGGAACCGTTTCAAACCAGCCCGCAATCTCGTGTTCCGTCGGAAGGGTCAGCATTTCCGCCAAAAGTGCCGGGTCGCTGCGGC
>JBNJDQ010000009.1:0-35538 GCA_051745065.1 Fibrobacterota bacterium | reverse complement strand
CGGGCAATATTGGCACCGAGGTTCTTATCGGGCAGAAAGATGATCTCCCGATCTTCGGGAATGAGCTGCACAATCTCCTTTGCGTTGGAGGAGGTACAGCAGATATCCACTTCGGTCTTCAGGTCCGCAGAGCTGTTGACGTAGCAGACGGCCAAAGCATCGGGGTGCTTCTCTTTGTACTCGCGCAGGGCTGCACTGTCCGCCATATCCGCCATGGGACAGCCCGCCTCTTTCACCGGGTGGAGAACGGTCTTTTCCGGGGAGAGAATCTTTGCCGTTTCCGCCATGAACTGAACACCGCAGAAGACAATGACATCCTCTGTGACATGGGCCGCCCGTTTGCTCAGTTCCAGGGAGTCACCGACAAAGTCGGCCATATCCTGCACCTCACCGAGGACATAATTATGGGCCAGAATGATTGCGTTTTTTTCTTTTTTCAGGGAGAGTATATCATTTTTCAGTTGCTCTGTATAATCAACAGCCATATTAAACACCAGCCTTCAGGTAAAGATTTCTATCCTAAAATAATTTCTGCCAGAGCTGCCACCGCCCGGTCAATATCCTTTTTTGTTGTTGACATGCTCAGGGAGAAGCGCAGCGCCCCCCGACGCTGGCGTGAGGGGACATTCATTGCTGTCAGGATTCGTGAAGGCGTCCGTTTTCTGCTGCCGCAGGCCGACCCCGTGGAGAGACAGATGCCTTCAAGGTCCAGCTGAATCACCAGAGCCTCGCCGTCCTCTCCCGGAAATGAGGCGTTCACCGTATTGGCAAGACGGGGTGCTGCAGTCCCGTGGATCACCGTCTGGAGGATCTTTGCCTGCAGCTGCTCCTCCAGATAGGTACGCAGGGGGCGACAATGGCGATCATATTCCTTCAGACGTTTCCCGGCGAGATTGCAAGCCAGACCCAGCCCGGCCAGGGCGGGAACGTTTTCCGTTCCTGAACGACGGCGGTTCTCCTGTCCGCCGCCCCGCAGAAGCGCTGCCACTGGCAGGCCGCGGCGTACCCAGAGCAGGCCCGTTCCCTTGGGACCGCCGAACTTATGCCCTGAGAGGGAGAGCATGTCAACCTCCAAACTGTTTACATCGAGGGGGATTTTTCCGGCTGCCTGCACGGCATCGGTGTGAAAGTACACTCCCGCCTCACCGGCAATCCGCGCCAGAGCGGGAATATCCTGGATGACCCCGGTTTCATTATTTGCCAGAATAACCGAAGCCATCAGGGTATCCGGGCGCAGGGCGGCGGAAAAATCCTGTGGATTCACCCGGCCCTGACTGTCCACGGGAAGCCATGTCACAGAGTACCCGGATTGCTCCAGCTCTTTGGCCGGTTCGAAGACTGCACTGTGTTCCACCGATGATGCAATCAGGTGGCGCCGGTCCGGGTGGAGTTTGCACAGCCCCTGCAGGGCGGTCACGTCCGCTTCGGTTCCGCCGGAGGTGAATACAATCTCATCGCTGTGGCCGCCGAGAAAGCGCGCTGCCTGCAGACGGGCCCGGGCAAGGATCTGTGCCGCTTCCTGTCCGTAACTGTACACGGCGGACGGATTGCCGAAAGAGGCCTGCATATGACTGCAGACCTCTTCTATGACTGCCGGATCAACCGGCGTGGTGGCATTATGGTCAAGATAGACCCGGTTGCATTCTGTCACAATCAGACTCCGGCGGCTGCTTTCAGGGCCTGATCAAAGTCGTCGCGGATATCTTCGAAATCCTCAATACCCACGGAGACCCGGATAAAGTCCTTGGTCACACCGGCAATGCGCTTGGCGTCATCGGTAAGCTGCTGGTGGGTTGTGCTGTCCGGATGAATCACCAGGGTCTTCGCGTCGCCCACATTGGCCAGATGTTTTGCCAGTTTCACATTGTCGATAAAGGACTGGGCACCCTCTTTGCCGCCTTTGACACCAAAGCCGAGAACCGAACCGAATCCGCCTGTGAAGTACTTGGCGGCCGTATCGTGGTAGGGGTGTTCGGGCAGTCCCGTGTAGCTGACCCATTCCACAAGCTCATGTCCCTTGAGGTACTCTGCCAGTTTCTGCGCATTATCATTATGTTTGGCAATACGCAGGGGCAGGGTTTCGATGCCCTGAAGGATCTGAAAGGAATTGGTCGGGCTTGCTGCCGGGCCGATATTCCGCAGTCCCTGCACCCGTGCCTTCACGGCAAAAGCAATGTTTCCGGCACCGGGGACATTGCTCAGGGCATCCCAGTAGACAATACCGTGGTAGCTGGGATCGGGTTCGGTGAATTCCGGAAAGCGTCCGCCGGACCAGTCGAAATTTCCCGCATCCACCAGCACGCCGCCGATGGATGTGCCATGTCCGCCGAGCCACTTGGTGGCGGAGTAAAGTACCACATCTGCCCCGTGTTCAATGGGGCGAACCAGGGTCGGAGCAAAGGTGTTGTCCACAAAGAAGGGGAGTCCCGCATCATGGGCGGCTTTTGTTACACTGTCAAAATCGGGTACATCCCCCTTGGGGTTGCCGATGGTTTCCCCGTAGACAAGCTTGGTGTTGTCCTTGACAGCCTTTGTGATATTCTCTGCTGTCAGCTCTTCGAGAATGGTAACCTCAATACCGAAACGGGGCAGGGTATAGCGGAAAAGGGTTTCCGTTCCGCCGTAGAGCGAGCCCGAGGCGATAATATGATCTCCGGCACCGGCAAGATTGGTAATGGCCAGAAAGATTGCTGACATTCCGCTTGCCGTGGCAAGGGCCGCCGTTCCGCCTTCAAGGGCGGCGACGCGCTCTTCGAGAACCGCATTGGTCGGGTTGGTCAGGCGGGTGTATATATTTCCGAACTCCTTGAGCCCGAAGAGATTTGCCGCATGCTGCGCGGACTTGAACTCAAAGCTCGTGGTCTGGTAAATCGGCGTGGCGCAGGCCCCTGTTGCGGGGTCTGCGCTCTGTCCGGCATGAAGAGAAAGAGTTGAATATCCTTGTATATCTGACATAAGTGTCTCCTTGAATTATTGCTCAAACAATTTTGTTGACAGGTAGCGTTCTCCTGTATCGCACATAATCGTTACAATCGTTTTATCTTTGTTTTCCGGTCGTTCTGCATATTTTTTCGCTGCTGCCAGGTTGGCCCCGCCACTGATTCCTGTCAGGATTCCCTCTTTTGTTGCTGCTTCCCGCGCTGCTTCAAGAGCTTCTTCATCGGTAATGGTAATCACTTCATCAATGAGATCGGTTTTGAGAACATCCGGAATAAACCCGGCGCCGATCCCCTGAATGCCGTGTTTTCCCGGGCCTTCTCCGGAGAGAACCGCCGAAGTTTTGGGCTCCACGGCAATAGCCTGAAAATCGGGGTTGCGCTTCTTCAGAACTGACGATACTCCTGTCAGGGTGCCACCGGTTCCGACACCGGCCACGATTGCATCCACCTTACCATCCGTATCTTCCCATATTTCTTCGGAGGTGAAGCGAGTATGCGCTTCGGGGTTGTCCGTGTTCTGAAACTGCTGGGGCATGTAGGCATTGTCCGTTTCTTCAAAGATCTCCTTTGCCTTTGCAATTGCGCCGTTCATTCCCTTGGCAGGGTCTGTCAGAACAATTTCGGCCCCAAGCTGCTTCATAAGACGCCGCCGTTCGATTGACATGGACTCCGGCATGGTTATGATAATCCGATACCCGCGGGAAGCCGCCACCATGGATAACCCTAAGCCCGTATTACCGCTTGTGGGTTCCACAATGGTTCCTCCGGGCTTAAGGTCACCTCGTTTCTCCGCCGCATCGATCATGTTGACAGCGATTCTGTCTTTCACACTGGATGTGGGGTTGAAGTATTCAAGTTTGGCAAGGACGCGCCCCCCCTGAGGAGACACTGCTCTGTTTATCTGTACAAGGGGCGTTCTGCCCACGGTTTTGCTGATATCTGAATAAATAGTCATATTACATACTCCTGAATTTCTTTATCTTTATGTCGTTCAACAATCTCTCTGAGGGTAAACTTTTCTGCTTCGCGGCGCATCGCCTTTGATAAATGGTCCCACACATACGTGCTGGGACATCGGTCAATGCGGTTGCACGGGGAGTTCTCGCCCATGTCCCGACAGGAGGAGAATTCGATGGGGCCGTCAAAGAGTTCTATCAGTTGCAGGACCGTGATTTTTTCAGGATCCGTGCCCAAAACATACCCGCCGTTGCAACCGCGGATTGTGGTAACGAATCCCGCTCCTTTCAGGGGAATCATGATTTGCTCCAGGTAGGGTTCGGATATCTCCTGCTCTTTGGCAAGGACCCGTCCTTTTACTGCCCCTCCGGTTTCGTTTGTTTCGGCAAGCTGTACCAGAATCCGTAATCCGTATCGTGTTTTTGTAGATAATCTCATTCTCTTCATTCCTCCGTTGTATCGTCTGTAATCAATATAGAACCTCCACAGTAAAAACGCAAGAGAATTCTTTATGTTTTTAATATACTTTGTATGGGAATTGGTGCGCAGTATACCCTGTGGGTAATTACTGGAATTGCAACTGATTTAAAATCATTTTGTTGTGTATTTATATATACTTGTTTGGTTTTGTCGGGGTATATCCCGGTGGTTGTGGAGATTTAAAGATGTGATGAATAATACCCGGGGCTTGCGTACAGAAGTGAGAGGGGGCGCTGTTTCTGTAAAGCGATGGTAACGGATGCGTGCGTGCAAGAGGCAGAAGGTCTCTGCTCTTTGTTCGCCTTTGCCACGCATTCAGACGGAGTATGCAGACCTGCAAAATTCCCGGTTCGGACGGCGGGGAGACCGGACAGAATGGTGCGCCGTTTTTCTCCGGCGTTACTCCATTTTAAAAAGAATGGCCGCACAGTTGGATGGATAAACCTTGAAATTTCCATGAGTCCGAAACTATATTGTCTGGTGGTTTCAACATAAAGATGTCACCTGAAGTCACGGGTGATCAACCAGGCTGGAGAAGTGTAATGTCCAATTCTGTTGTTATAGGCTCCCAGTGGGGCGATGAAGGTAAGGCAAAGGTAATAGACTACCTTACAAAGGATGCAGATCTGATAATCCGCTATCAGGGCGGTGCCAATGCCGGTCATACCGTTGTCGTGGAAGGACGCAAGTTCGTCTTTCATATGGTTCCTTCCGGTATAATGTATCCTGATACGGAATGCCTTATCGGCAACGGAGTTGTATTCGATGCGCAGCAATTTCTTGCCGAGGTGGAAGAGCTGAAGGAAAAGGGTTTCAATGTGGAGAAGCAGCTCTTTGTCTCCAGCCTTGCTCATTTGGTAATGCCCTATCATAAAATCCTTGACGTCGCACGGGAAGGGTATCGCGCAAAGGACGGAAAGATCGGTACAACCGGACGGGGCATCGGGCCCACCTACGCTGACAAGGTCGGGCGTTCGGGTATTCGCATCGGTGATCTCATGGATCCGGCTGTTTTTGAGGAGAAACTCAAGGTCAACTTTCAGGAGAAGAAGGATACTGTTGAAAAACTCTACGGTGCTGAATTCTCTCTCAGATATGATGAAGTTCTTGCCGAGTATCGTCAGATTGCAGAGAAGATCCGTCCGTATGTCATTGATACGGCGGAACGGATTTTTACAGCTCAGCAGGAAGGGAAAACCCTGCTTTTTGAAGGGGCCCAGGGAACCTTCCTTGATATTGATCACGGAACGTTTCCCTTTGTGACATCCTCCAATACAACCGTCGGCGCTATTGCCACGGGGTCCGGTGTTTCTGCAAATTGTGTGAGCGATGTTATCGGAATTGTTAAAACCTATGTGACCCGTGTCGGCAATGGCCCCTTTCCCACAGAGCTGGACGACGCCGATGGTGAACGGCTTCGTGAGCAGGGCGGCGAAAAAGGCGCGACCACCGGTCGTCCCCGTCGCTGCGGCTGGTTTGACTCGGTGCTCCTGCGCAAGGCTGTGCAACTGAACGGATTTACCTCCTTTGCTCTGACAAAACTGGATGTTCTGACCGGGTTTGATGAGGTGAAAATATGTACACATTATGAGATCGACGGAAAAAAGACTGAACAGTACCCTGCCCTGACCAGTGAGGTCGAAAAGGCAGTTCCTGTCTATGAAACGCTCCCCGGCTGGGGTGAGGATATCAGTAACTGCACCACTTTCAGTAAGCTTCCGGAAAATGCTCAGACCTATGTCAGGCGGCTGCAGGAGTTGTGCTACAATGTGCCCATCTCCATTCTTTCGGTTGGTCCCGGACGGGATGAGACGATCCTGATGTAGTCAGTATCTTCTTTCAAACTACGACAATAAAAAGGGCACCTTCCAGTGCCCTTTTTTTGTGAGGTGCCCCGGCCTCCGCGGGGGGATAATCTGTAATCACCGAATTTCCACGCCCACGGGTTTGCGAAAAACCTGTTCCAGACGCACACCGTCCACGGTTTCCACAGCAACTTCGATAATTGCCAGATATGCCCCCTTTCCGACGGGACGTCCGGCTTCATTGGTTCCGTCCCAGATTGCGGCGGCACAAATTTCCCGGGAGGGGGTCATTGTAAAATCCATGGCCCGGCTGCGGCGGACGACATTACCTGCGGCATCCAGAATGGTGATGCGCGGAGGGCGGCTGGCAGTGCGGTTGATGGGGGCTTTGCTGCGCAGAATGAAGGCGGTGCCCCGGGTTCCCTGCCGCGCGGGGATTGCAAACCAGTTCAGTACATCTGCGGAGATTTCCTGCGCCTTTTCGCCTCTGCCTTTATGGGACGTGACGGTCATAGGCTGGGGGTGAATGTAGAGTTCCAGTCCCTGCGGATATGTACCGGTTACCTCTATGGGAACCCAGACCGTGCTGTCCTGAAGATTACCCTGAAGATCACTGAGAATATTCGGGATGATCACCCGCAGACTGTCATCCGCGGCGACGGCGGCAATGGAGAGCGAATCCACACGGTATGATTCACGAGCCTGCCCTCCGCCGGTACGGGTCAGATGCATTTCAAAAGAAGATGCATCATCTGTATCGAACCAGTCGTAGGGGGCGGGAGAAACCGGAGTCTGAACCTCTTCGGAGAAGAAAATGTCAATGCCTGCCGGATCTGCTGTATCCGGTGTGATTGTATACACTCCGTGAGTGGGAACCGGCGCTGCCCTGTCCTGAATCCGGACAATTGTTTTCATCGAATCCAAACGGGTATGTGTCAGGGTGCACACAAGGGTTCCCGACGTGCGCATTTTTCCGGTGCCCTGCAGATCCAGGCGAATCTCTGTTTTCTCTGTATTGGCGCCCTTCGCATTGGAGACGGTGATTGCTGTGGTGTCATCCTGCAGCCAGGCCAGATCAAAATCTGTTACAGCCGGATCAAGGGATTCATCGAAATACAGAAGGGCTGATTCCACTGTTCCGTCACCGTTGATGTCATAGTAGAAGGCGGAATCACCGGCAGGCGGGGTCTGCTCAATCTGCATGTGCACTGTCCCCTCAGCCTGAAAGTCTTTCTGCTGACATGTATCGATCGCAATGTATCCGAAACTGTCCGTCACGGATTCGCTTCCGTCATGGATGTAGGTGAAATATCCTGCAGAATCCATGGTTACTGTGCCGTGGCGGGGCAGACGGGATGAATCCGGTTGCGCTGTGAGAATTGTGGGAACCGTGCCGCCGCTTCCGTCCAGATAGCGGTCGATGTCATGGTCGTTGGCCAGAACACTGCGCGGGCAGGTATGTACTGCTCCCTCGGCGACTGTGCAGGAGTCATTGGCCGTTACGGGCAGATTGTCGTTGACCGGCTGAATTTGAAAGCGGGCCTTACGGCGAAGAACCGTTTTTCCGTCACTGATCTCATAGATACAGGAGTCGTGGAAATTCTCACTGTCGTCATGGGTGTAGGTGAAGGTTCCCTCATGATTGATCGTCATAGAGCCGTGGTGCGGTGAAAAACCTGCGGCCATACGTGCGGTAAGCGTACTGCCCGTACCGATATCCTTGTCCGTTGCGTCGTGAAGCAGTCCCTTCAGGGAATCGGTCACGCTCAGAGTATCACCTTCCCGGAGTATGTAGCTCTGTCCCGTTCCGTCGGGAGTATGGTTGTTGGTATCCCGAATGGTGATAAACACTGTGTCAAAGGCAGTATGCACGGCTGCAGTGTCGTAGGGGGTGATATCCTGAATGGAGAGTATGACCCGGTCCTGCGTTGTTCCTTCCTGCCCGCTGTGGCGGTAGGTGAGAATTCCTGCAGATGTATCAAGAGAAACCGAGCCGTGCTGCGCAGAAGAATCCACTGCAGGAGTCAGGGTTGTCAGAATATCCGCATCGTGGTCATTGGCGAGAATATCTATCCGGGTTTGAGTATTCTCCGTGACGGTGACGAACTCATTCTGTATGACGGGTACATTGTCGTTGAGAGTATCTATGATGATATGAACAGTTGCAGGGAAAGAGGAGTCGCCGTTGACATCAAACAGGCGGTACGTGAATCGATCAAAGAAGATCTCCGCCGAATCATCATGATCATAGAGGAATGTTCCGTCATCCTGTAATTTCAGACGACCGCAGGTGGTTGAATCCATGAGCGTAACATGGGACAGGGAAGTGCCGCTCTTGTTTTTACTGTCGTTATCCATTACGGATGATGCGCCGGAAATCAGCTGGTTCGTACTGTCGTTTTCCGCTATGTGAACAGAGTCATCCAGGGCAACGGGGGCATTGGTATCGGGCACAGCCGCCTGCAGAATCAGCCAGGCCGTATCGTAGTTTACGTGTGAATCGTAGGGCACGGGATCTGCAATGGAGAGAGCCACGGAATCCTTTACGGCACTGTTATGGGTGTTTGCATCGAAATGCACCTCTACACTGCGGCCGTCCCCGACGGGAGTTACTGTAACCCCGGAAAGAAAGGGGCCGGATACACGTTGTTCCAGACGCAGGTCTGTTTTATTGTGCGGCCGGTCTTTGTCCGTGTCGTTATCGATCATCGTGGAGATGATTGCTGTTCTGCCGAGAGGGACCTCCGCTGAGTCGCGGTGGGCATTGGGGGCGTTGTCATTGCGTTTTTCGATGGTAACGGGAATTACCGTCGATGTGGTATGGCCCTGACGATCCTCTACGGCCAGGGTAAAGTTGTCTGCAAAGATCTCAACAGCCGTGTCCCGTGCAGTGCGGTAGCGCAGGGTAGTGTCCGTGAGCATGAATGCAGTTCCGGCTGCCCCGGCAGAATCTGCGGAAAGAGTAATCTGCAGTGCATCATGGGGAAGGTCTTTATCAGTCACCAGTTGGGAGAGATCAAGATCAATGGAGTCACCCTCCGGCAGGATCAGGGACGTATCCCGAATTTCCGGATCGTGGTCGTTGACCGGCGTAACTTCGATTTCAATGCAGGTGTCCGCGCTCAGATGAACCGTGGTATCCCTGAATCCCCAGTCTGCAGTGTAGGCCGTGGAGTCCGCCGCCCGGTAGTAGAAGGTGTCCGTACCGACAAACCCGGTTTTCGGCGTGTAGGAGAAGGTGCCGTCAGTCTGCAGGGAAAAGCTGTTGGACGCGGCGTGTTTGGGATATGCGTGGGCCCGGCTCTGATTGATACGCACACGATTGTCCTGTGCGGGAAGATCCCCGTCAGTGACCAGGGAGCTGATATTACCGGTGAGCGTACTGTCTTCCGCAGTGGTGTAGTGATCCGGCAGAACACGGGGAACGCTGTCATTCATGGGCCGGATAGTGCATCCCACATCTTTTTTATAGCTTTTTCCGCCGTCATCGGTCACGGTGATCTGCACGTGTGCTGTTCTCTGTCCCCCTTCGAAGTCGAACTTCTTTTTCATGATGAGGGTGTCTCCGCGCGGGCCGGACAGATCAAAATACTGTTCATGGGCACCGCCGGTGATGGTGAAGGTAAAGATATCGGGAATATTGTCCATGGTATCCCGGGCTGTCAGTACTGCGGCAAAGCCCAGGGAGTCTTCATGAATGGAGTCCCGTGAAAGCAGGATGTCATGGGGATTCTGGTTCTCCGGATCATCATTTTCCACGGTGATTTCGTGGATCAATGTATCCGCATCCTTGGGAAAGGTGAGGGAAAAGCTGCTGCTGTTGGTGTAACCTGCAGGTTTGCTCAGACGCAGAGAAAGGGTCCCCGCCGGATCATAGCGTTTCTCGTCAATCAGAGTAAGGGGGATTTTTAGCAGTGCTGTACCATGGGTGAAGCGAAGGGTGCCCGTGTCCGCGGCGATGTAATCAGTATCTTTGGTCTGTCCATTCGGACCGCTGCCCGGAACAATTTCATAGAAAAGATCTGCATAATAGGCGGTTCCCTGATCATCGGTTCCCGGTGGAAGAGGAGCCGAAAGACTGACTGTCAGCGCTGTGTCGTTGTTGGTGGTTGTGGCAGGATCCATGTGCGGATCCTCTTTCAGGTGATCTTCTGCGACGGTTACTCCGGCCGTGATAAAGGGCTCGAATTCTCCCTGGTTGGCGTCAAAATCTCCTTCAAAACGGATTTTCCGTGCAAGAATCTGGCCGTGAATTTCGGGAAAATTGTTGAAAATTACCTCGGCCCGGGGTGCAACAAGTGATGCTTCCATGACCGCGGAGGTTTGCTGCTGCCACGATTTCATTACTTCGATTCTTTCGGCTGTGGAATAGAGCAGCACTCTGCCCAGATCATCCGGCTCTTTGGTGCGAATCTGCATTCCACCGCCCTTATCCGAAAAGATCAGGCTGTCCCGCACAAAGATACGGCAGTACTCGCTTTTTTTCTTATCGATGAGCAGGGTAGAGCCCGGCCCCAGAATAAGCTCGCGGAAATGGTATTCCCCGGCAGAAAGAGTATCTTCTCCGTAGATTTCAACCCGTCCGTAGGATCCCGGAGCAATGCGGATATCCGATGTGGCAAGATCAGTTTGTGATATGGCAATGCTGTCTGCGGGCCAGATGTTGTACCAGTCTGCACTTGTTGGAACAGGTGGGTCGTAGGGGATGGTTGTGTCTACCGGCGGATGGATCTGCGTGTCGTGGTTGAGAGTGGCTCCCGCAGAATCACGATAGATGGCTGCTCCCTGAGTAATGGTAATATTCGGCCCCCACAGAGGAAAAATAATACTGTCTCCGATAAATATGTCACTGCCAAACTGAACCTGGCCTGCATTGGAGGGGATCTTCTCCATGTGCAGCAGGTTGTTGGTACCGATGGGGCCCTCGGGCATGACCATGGTATCCCGGGCCTGGTCACCAAAGATAATCGTGTCTGTGGCAAAGATTGCGTGCCGTGCCAAGTGCGGGTTTGGATCGGCCGGATGCCCCATGAGCACCGTCAGAATAAGAAGTGTAACGAGACAGGATGCGGAAATTCGCATAAGAGCCCTCCCAAAGGTACGTGATACGGTTTCAGTGATTCAAACCAGTAAAATATAAAAACGATACAGATGAGTTGTGATATTCGTCACAGAATCGACAAGATTTTTGTTTTTGTAAGTTGTTTGACGTATCTCAATGGGTTAGGCTGAAGCATCGCCGGGTTTTTCTGAAATTTCTGAGGAGCGCAGCGGACAGGGAGCTTTTTTCAAGTAACGTTTGGCGGGAGCAACAGGAGCAGAAGATATCGCCCTGAATGGACCCTCTGCGGCGGAGCGTGATTACCCCAGCACTGCAGTCAACTGCAGGCCGATGCGGTGTCGCTTTGTTTCGCAGGAGAGAACACGCACACGCACTCCGTCCCCCGGCGAAAGTACCTCCAGGGGATGACTGACAAAGGAGTCACGTAACTGTGAGATGTGAATGAACCCGGAGTCCTTGATTCCCAGATCCACAAAGGCGCCGAAGTCTGTGACGTTTTCCACGGTTCCCTCCAGTTCGGTTTCTTCCCGAATATCGGCGATGGAACGAATGTCATCGCGCAGACGGGGCGGGCGAAAAGAGCGGCGTGGATCCCGTCCCGGAGCGGCAAGTTCCTGCAGAACCTGCTCCACGGTTTCCGGCCCGAAGGATTCATCGGAAAGTTCCGCCGCAACCAGGCGTGAAAGGACCGTCCTGTTATGCCAGAGCTCTGTTTCCGCGCATTCGGCCGCGGCGGCAATCTTTTTCAGGAGAGGGCGCGCCTCATCGTGGATTGCACTGTTCTCCACGGGATCGGGGCTTTCGGGTATACGCAGAAATCCGTGGGCCTGCTCCACGGTCTTCGGACCAATTCCCGCAACCTGGCCGATATCCCGGCGACGACGATAGGGGCCGTGTTTCTGACGATGGGCGACAATGGCGGCGGCAGTCTTGGGGGTGATGCCCGATATGCGGGCAAGCAGCTGCACTGATGCCCGGTTGAGATCTGCCCCCACGCGATTCACCGCAGCCTCCGTGCGGCGATCAAGATGCCGGCGAAGTAAAGAGGCGGGAATATCGTGCTGGTACTGTCCCGCCCCGATGGAGGCGGGATCAATTTTGATCAGTTCGGGCAGAGGATCCTGCACCCGCCGTCCGATGGAGACAGCTCCGCGGTAGGAGATATCCAGATCGGGGAATTCCTGCCGGGCTGCGGACGATGCGGAATACACGGAAGCCCCGCTTTCGCTGACACGCAGCATCTGCAAAGAAAAGCTACAGCGGGGGATGATTTCACGGCGGAACAGATCCATGGTTTCCCGGGATGCCGTGCCGTTACCCACGCAGAGCAGGGCGGGACGGTGTTCTTCCATGAGGGAGAGCATATCCTGCAGGGTATGAGATGATTGCCGGGACAGCACGAAGATGATTGCTTTGGCCCGCAGATCTCCCCCGGGGCCGAGAAAAACAACCTTGGAACCGCTGGTAAAGCCGGGGTCCACAGCCATGACCGGTACGGGCCCCGCCGGGGCTGCAAGGAGGAGATGCTCCGTATTGCGGGCAAAAATATCCGCCCCCTGCTGCTGGGCATGTTCACGTAGCTGTGCAAGAATCTGGGTCTTTCCCGTTCGCAGAAGGGACTTCTTCAGGGCCTCTTCCGCTGCAGTCTGATGAATGGTTTTGTAGATGCTGCGGCGGGGAAATTCCTGCATAATTCGCCTCAGTGCGCGTGATTCGTCAATTTCCACACTGAGGGAGAGAATTTTTTCGCGTTCTCCCCGCAGCAGAGCCATGGCCGTGTGCGGTTTGATTCGGCTGATTTTCTGACGGTAGTGCAGGTAGTTTTTATAATGAGTCAGTTTCTGTTGATCCGTGCACCCCCGTGCTGTAGTGGCAGTCAGATATCCGTGCGTGTGCATGGCTGTCCGGACCCACTCCCGTAAGGCACTGCTCGTGCGCAGACGTGCAGTCAGAATTTCCTGTGCGCCGCCAAAGATTTCGGCGGAAGTCCTGAAGCCGTGTTTTGCTGCTGCAGCAAAATCGACCTGCTCTTTCCAGCTGTTTTTATCCGCCCCGTGGTACGTCCCAATATGCTCTGCCAGGGCGGTCAACCCCGCTTTGGCTGCTGTATCCGCTTTGGTGGCGCTGCTCTTTTTGAAGGGCGCGTACAGATCTTCCAGTTCCGTCAGGGTCGTGGCCTGTCCTATCTTTCTGAGAACGGCCGTATCTGCAACGTTTGTATCCCTCAGGGCTTTTTCTATGGTCCGGCGCCGTTTGGACAATGCTTCAAAGGCGGTTTGCTCTTCGGCAATGGTAAACAGATCTTCCTCGGTCAGGCCCCGAATCTGTTCGCGTCGGTAGCGGGCGATGTAGGGAATGGTGCAGCCCTGTTCCAGCAAATCGCAGGCCCGGCGTACCGGTTCTGCGGGCAGCTGAGTGCGCTTGCAGATGAAGGCCTTAAGAGTCGGGGACATCAGTTGTTGCGGTCGAGGATCGCCATGAACGCTTTCTGGGGAAGATCAACCTTGCCGATGCTCTTCATCTTTTTCTTACCTTCTTTCTGTTTCTGCAGAAGTTTTTTCTTACGACTGATATCACCGCCGTAACATTTGGCCGTAACATCTTTTCGGTAGGCTTTTACCGTGGAGCGGGCAATGATTTTTGCTCCGATCGCCGCCTGAATTGCCACCTGAAACATCTGGCGGGGAATGAGATCCTTGAGTTTTTTGGTGAGAGCCTGCCCGACGTGGTACGCATCGTCACGGTGCACAATGGTGGAAAAGGCATCCACGGGTTCCTTATTGATGAGGATATCCACACGGACAAGATCATCCCGGCTGTAACCGTGGAAATCATAATCCATGGAGGCGTAGCCGCTGGACGTACTCTTGAGTTTGTCAAAGAAATCCAGCATGATCTCACCCATGGGCATGCGGTAATGCAGGTTGACCCGCTGTGTGTCAAGGTATTCCATGTGATCCATATCGCCGCGTTTGGAATTGCACAGCGTCATTACGTTGCCTGTGTAATCCGTTGGAGTAATGATCTGCACCGTGGCAATGGGCTCCCGAATATATTCGATATCTCCGGGGGGCGGCATATCCGCCGGGCGCTCGACGTCAATTTCTTCACCGTTTTTCAGCATAACTTTATAGACAACATTGGGAACGGTAGTTATGATATCCACGTTGAATTCGCGCCGGAGCCGCTCCTGGGTGATCTCCATGTGGAGCAGTCCGAGAAACCCCGTGCGGAAACCGAAACCCAGAGCCTGAGAGGATTCCGGCTCAAAGGTGAGAGAGGAGTCATTGAGTTTGAGTTTGTCCAGGGCCTGGCGCAGGTTTTCATACTCCCCTTTGTCAACGGGGTACAAGCCGCTGAAGACCATGGGTTTCACTTCTTTGTATCCCTCAATGGGGGTGTCCGTCGGGTTGGAAAGACGGGTCATGGTGTCACCGATCTGAATGTCTCCGATATCCTTGATATTGCAGACAACATAGCCAACCTGCCCCGTGGAGAGGGTTTCCAGGGGGTGCCGCTGGAGAACAAGACTGCCCAGTTCGGCAATCTCGTATTCCCGGCCCGTATGAACAAACCTGATTTTGTCGCCTTTCTTCAGCTCACCCTCGAAAACACGGACGTAGGCGATTGCCCCGCGGTATGCATCAAAGACCGAATCAAAGACCAGGGCTTCCGTCTGTTCTTTGCCGGTATGTAAGGGACCGGGGATATTGTCGATCACATGGTCAAGCACTTCCTGTACACCTTCGCCGGTCTTGGCACTGCAGTGAAGAATATCCTCCATCTCCACGCCGAGAAGCTCCGCTACCTGGGTTCCGACTTCTTCAGGGCGTGCCGAAGGAAGATCCACTTTGTTGAGAACCGGAATGATTGTGAGGTCGTTGTCCATGGCCAGATAGATATTGGAGAGGGTTTGCGCTTCAATTCCCTGGGCGGCATCAATAACAAGGATTGCCCCGTCGCAGGCCGCAAGAGAGCGGGATACCTCGTAGGAAAAATCCACATGTCCCGGCGTATCAATCAGATTGATGTAATATTCCCTGCCGCCTTTACGGACATATTTCATCTGGATCGGATGGGATTTAATTGTAATGCCCCGTTCTTTTTCCAGATCCATGTCATCCAGAAATTGTTCCTGCATATCCCGGTCGGAGATGGTGCCGGTCAGCTGCAGAAACCGGTCGGCCAGGGTGGATTTTCCGTGATCGATATGGGCAATGATTGAAAAATTTCTGATCGTATCTATCTGTTTCATAGGTCCTTTTCTGTGAGGTTACTCGACTGCAAGAATCTTAAAAACAATTTCTCCGTTGGGGGTCCGGGCCGTAACAGCCTGGCCTTTTTTGGCCCCGAGAAGGGATTTGCCGATGGGAGAGCTGACGGAGATTCGCCCTTCCGAGGGGTTGGATTCATCCTGTCCCACCAGCGTGTAGGTTTCGGCAAAATCCTCGTCATCTTCGTCTTCTTCTTCAATGATTGTAACTTTGGAGCCGAACATGACCGTGTCGCTGTCGCCGGTTTTTTCCAATACCTGCGCGCTGCCGACGGTTTTCTCCAGGTAGTGAATCCGATCCTGTATCTGGCCCTGCCGTTCTCGGGCGGCATGATATTCAGCGTTCTCTTTGAGGTCGCCTTCGGCCCGTGCTTCGGCAACTTTCCCGATAATATGGGGGAGTTCCACCTCTTTGAGGTTTTCCAGCTCCCGAAGAAGTTTGTCGAAGCCCTCTTTTGTCATCACTTTTCTGGTGCTCATTTTCGCCGAACTCCTCTGTTTGTTTCCTGTTCGCAGTCCGATAAAAATATATTTCTACACAAAATCTACTGGAAATTATTGATGCAAATGTATATTTATTCTCTGTTATTACGGAGGACAACTAATAAAAGGGTGTTTACATGTTAGATATCAATCTAAAAGGCAAAACAGCATTTATCGCAGGTGTCGGTGACGATCGCGGATACGGCTGGGCTATAGCAAAACGTCTTCATCAGGCGGGGGCGAAGGTCCTTGTGGGCACATGGCCGCCGGTGTACGATATGTTTGTGAAATCCCTGCGGCGCGGCAAACTCGACACAGCGCTGGAGGACGGCGGAGATCTTGTTATTGAAGATGTGTTTCCCCTGGACGCCGCCTTCGACACCATGGAGGATGTTCCTGCCGATCTGAAAGAAAATAAACGCTATGCACAGCACGAAGCCTTTACTGTTTCCGATGCGGCCAATGCCGTGGAATCAAAATACGGAAAGATTGATATTCTTGTGCATGCCCTGGCCAACGGGCCTGAAGTCCACAAAGATCTTCTTGAAACAAGCAGACAGGGCTATCTTACAGCTTTTTCCACATCAGCCTATTCACTGGTGTCCCTGGTACAGCATTTCGGTCCTGCCATGAATGAAATGGGGGCGGTTGTTTCCCTGACATATCTTGCTGCGGACGGAACCATTCCCGGCTACGGCGGTGGTATGGGGGCAGCCAAGGCAGCTCTGCAGAGTGATACACGAACTCTTGCCTTTGAGGCTGGGCGTAAATGGAATATTCGCGTGAATACCATCTCTGCCGGCCCCCTCAAGAGCCGTGCGGCCAAGGCGATCGGTTTTATCGATAAAGCGGTTAAGTACAACAGGGAAAATGCCCCTTTGACGCAGGATTTTACCTCTGACCACGTGGGAACATCGGCGGCATTCCTGCTCTCCGATCTGGCATCGGCCATCACAGGAACAACGGTCTACGTGGATAACGGAATGCACTCCATGGCCATGGCCCCTGCCGCAGTGGAGTAACTCTTCCCGGCGTGAAGAATTCATAAAAGCGGCTTTCGGGCCGCTTTTTTACGCCGGAAAAATGATCTGTTTTCACGTTTTATTTATGCAAATCTGCTTTCGGTACAGATCTTGAAAGGTGTACTGGTGCGGTAAGGGTCCTTTTCCCCGGCCCGCCTGGGTATCACACTTGTCTGAGTCATTCCCGTCACTCACCAATTAACGACGCAACTGCCCCCCGAAATTATAAATCATCCCTTCATTTATTAATTCCTTGTAATTTTTCTGTAAAGCCGGTACCATTACAGGTGTTACTCCGGGAGCAGAATATGGATATTTATATCATTGATGATGACACAGAGGTCTGCCGTTATATTTCCCGTTTCCTGCGGGGGCGCGGATACACGTCTGAATACAACACGGATCCTTTCGCTGCACTTCATTATCTGCAAAGCCGCGCGGATGATCAGCCGGTTATTATTCTTCTTGACCTCAATATGCCCGGCCTTAACGGGGTTGAATTTGTTGAGCGCCTTGGGGGAAGGAAGCGTCATTTCTGTATGCATATTATCATGCTGACCGGGTCGGTGGATAACAGTGATTATGTGCACTCCCTGGAAGCCGGAGCGGATGATTTTCTGCATAAACCCTTTCGTCCGGAGCATCTTACGGCCCGTATCAATACGGGGATTCGTTCCCTGAATCTGAAACAGGAGCTCAAGGAGAATGCCCGGGATCTGGCCGATAAAAATATTCGTCTTGAAGAGTCATTGCAGGAGCTTCGTCAGACGCAGGCACATTTGGTACAGCAGGAAAAACTTGCCTCCATCGGCGAACTTGCCGCAGGCATTTCCCACGAAATAAATAATCCCGTGGGATTCATTAAAAGCAATACCGATATCTTAACCGGATACCTTGAAGAGCTCTTTGCGTATACGGATCAGCTTGAAGACCGGCTGAGTCAACAGGTGTCCGGCTTTCATCGTCCCCGGGAGATCAGTTTTATCCGTGAAGATCTGGAAAGCATAATCAGTGAAAATTCTGAAGGCATCGGCCGGATAGAAGGTATTATTTCCAACATGAAAAGTTTTGCCCGGGTGGACCGGGAGAATAAATACGAACCTCTTCATCTCAGCAAATTGATTGAAAGCACCCTGGTGATTGCCCGTAACAGAGTGAAATATGTGGCTGAACTGACCACTGACCTTGGTGATACTGCGGTAATACGCGGCGTTGCCGGAGAACTGAATCAGGTTGTTCTCAACCTTTTGATAAATGCGGTTCAGTCTGTGGAGGCCTGTGACGATATTGAGGTCGGTGAAATCCATATATCAACAGAGGATCGGCCCGGTGCTGTACTGTGTCAGGTGCGGGATAACGGCACGGGAGTTTCCCACACGGCGGCACAGCATCTTTTTGATCTTTTCTTTACAACCAAAAAAGGCAGCACGGGAACCGGCCTGGGTCTCAGTATTTCCCAGAATATTATCGTTGAGCGTCACGGCGGCAAAATATGGTTTGAGAACAATCCCGACAGGGGAGCGTCTTTCTTTATTGAGCTGCCCGTAACAGAGGAAGAGTACCATGAATAAAATCCTCATTGTAGACAGCGAGCCGTTTATTATCCATTCCCTGAAGCGCTGCCTGCGCAGGGAGCCGTACCAGGTCTTTTCGGCCCTGGATGTTGCCGGTGCCGTGGAGATTGCCGTGGCGGAAAAACCGCAGATGATTATTATTGATATCACCGTGGATCACATGAAGGGGCGGTCATTCTTAAAACGGGTCAATCGGAATGCTCCCCACTGTATGGTGATTGTTCTTACGGCTCTTGCAGATCGGGAGATGTCCCTTCATGTGGTCGCTGAAGGACTGGCAAAACTGTATATAACCAAGCCCTGGGACAATGCCGATCTTGCTGCGCGGGTGAAGCGTATGTTTGCATTTCACAATGAGATTGGCCATGAAGATGCCCTGCGTGTTCTGGAGGATAATTTCGATCTTGTGGAACTGCCCTCGGTTTACACGCGGGTGAACACGCTCATTGCCGAGGAGCGCGGCATGGATGTGATTGCCCGGGAGGTCGAGCATGATCCGGCCCTTGCGTCGAAAGTGCTTTCCCTTGTTAACTCGGCGTTCTACGGGGTATCCGTATCCTCTGTTGAGCGTGCGGTTTCCTATCTGGGGCTGAATGCCCTTGAATCGATACTTCTTGCGGTTTCCCTCTTCGATGAGGATAACTTCGGTTCGGCCGGAACCTTTTTGATGAATGATCTGCGTGAACATTCATACCAGGTTAACTATCTGTACACACTCCTGTATCAGGATTTTATCAGCCGGCGAATTCCCGAGGAGTATTCGGTCTGCGCCCTTTTGCATGATATCGGTAAAATTATTTTCGTAAATATCGATCCTGAAAAGGCGCAGTACTGTTACAGCCGGGGGAATACTCCCGATGAAATGCTTGAACTGGAGCGCACGTATTTTCGTATTGATCACAGTCGTCTTGGTGCGGCAGTTCTTGACTGGTGGAATATTCCCCGTCCTGTTGTGGAGGCAGTGCTTTTCCATCACAATCCCTTCAATAATCGCGGCGAAAATCCGCGGGCTGTTATGCTTCTCTATCTTGCAGACGCTTTTGATCGCAGACGTATGGGAGAATTTCTTGCGGGGGAAAACGGAAAACGTGCTGCAGCACTCTTTAATATGGGGCCTGATGCCTTTACAGAGCGGCTGGAGCGGATACTCACGGGAAAAGAGAGGAACAACTGATGGCGATTATTCTGTTTGTGGACGACGAGGAAAATATTATTAAAGCCCTGAAGCGGGTCTTTTTTCGATTTGATGATCATGAACTCCTTTTCTCAACAGACCCGCGCGAAGCGGAAGCTCTGGTGAAGGAAAAAAACGTGGATGTTGTGGTTTCGGATATTCGAATGGCCCACATGTCCGGGGTGGAACTGATGGGGCGCATCAACGAATATGATTCGGATATCGTCTGTATTGCCCTGTCGGGGAATGCCGATTTCAACGATATTAAGGACGCTCTTAACCAGGGGGTGATCTGGCGCTATATTGATAAACCCTGGGATCGCAATAACCTGCTCCTGACGGTGAAAAATGCCGTTGATCTTCATGCAAAACGCGTGGAAAACCGCCTCCTTATTGATGAACTGGAAAAAAAGAAACAGGAACTGGAGGAGATGAATCACACCCTGGAGGATCTGGTTGCCGTGCGCACCCGTATGCTGGAAGAACGCAGCCGCATCATGAGTATGATCGTCAATGACTTTAATATGGAAAAAATCCTTTCAGCTGTGAGTGAGAATATCATCTTTTTCGGTCAGGTTGATCGGGTTCTGCTTTTTTCTCCGTATATTTCCGCCCCCTTTATCTATCCTGCCCTGACTTCCGGAAACAGAGATGACTATCGGTTCCTGGAGTCTGATATACCCTTCGATAAAAGCGGGCTTTACACAACGGATTCCTACATCGCGGCGCAGTTGCTGAAACATAAGCAGGAGCTGGGCGTGCTGATTGCCTACGGGATTCACGGATCTGCATATACTGATCTTTTTGATATTATTCACACCTTTTCAGATCTCCTGACGATCTATCTGTATCAGGAGAAAACCATCCACGACTTGCCGGATATGCTTTCCGATATTGACAATATTATAGGCAGTATCTGATGTCTCTTCTTGATAAGATCACCATTGACGTATCAAAGGACCGCACACGGGCGTGGCTGCGGGAGTTTCCTCCCTACGCAGATGAAGAGGATATCAACGCCAAACTGAAGGATTCGGCAATAGTTTCGGGAATTCGGGAGGAAAATATCGCCGCAGTTCTTGCCGGGAAAAACTCTCAGGACTTTCCCCTGGCAGAAGTTCCTTCTCTGGATGATGCTGTCACCACTTCCGACGGACGCAGGATGAGTATGGAACAGCTGCATACTTTGCTGAAAGAAACCGATCGCAGTCTTTCAAATCGGGAGTTTACCGGCCGTGAGCCCTTTGCTCTGTTTGTGAAAAAAGGGGATGAAATATGTACTGTTGATCTGCGGGAGGAGGATTGTGATATTTTTGGAAATCCTCTGTGGGAAAAGGATCCCCGGGAATACTTTGATATTGACAGCTCCGTACAGGTCGTCAAAAAAGAGAGTGCTGTGGTCTTTTCCGCCCTGACCTGGGGATATCCGGTTATTCGTCATGATGAGCGTTTCAGCATGGCTCAACCCTTTGAAGACAGTAAGAACAGAATGCGCCGGTATTTTCTCGTTATTCCCGTTGTTTCCGGAGAAGAGGATATGTATTCGATCCTGAAGAATATCAAAGAGCGCTTTGAGACAAAACACGGAATATCTCCAACACCATTTCCCGGAATCGAACAATTCCGCCAGAGTCTGCAGGAGCTGCGGGTACGGGCGGTTCTGCTCTATGAAGGGCGGCCCAAACAGGATGGCCATGACAGCAGGGTGCGGTATTTTGCAGAGGAGGAACGTCAGCGGGAACGCCGGACGAAGAGCTCCGCCCGCGTGGACATGAAGAGTTTTAATTCCTTCGTTGATGTCTCCCGGGGTGAACGCATTGCCGAAAAGATTCACTCCGACAACGGTGTTGACGGTGTGGATGTTACGGGAAACGTGATCTCCGCCTACCGGGGAAAGGATACCCCCCTGATATGCAAAGCCCATGTACAGGAGGAGGAGGACGAGGGAAAGACCGTATACCGTGCGGAAATAACGGGAATCCTGAAGATATCCGGTAATAAAATGGAAGTGGTGGAAGAGCTGGTTATCGACGGAGATGCGGGGATAGAAAGCGGGAACATCCGCTATGCAAAGGACATCATCGTTAAGGGAAATCTCTGCACGGGATATCGTATCGACTGCGGGGGCAGTCTTTCCATTGGCGGAAGTGTGGAGAAAGGCTCCTGTATCCGCTGTGCAGGTAATCTGTATGTGGAATCGGCTCTTTTCGGTGAAGATGCCGATGTGGAAGTGGACGGAAATTGTGAGATCGGTTTTATTCAGGACAGTCGGCTTCAATGTGGTGGAAACCTGATTGTACGGGGCTTTATTTGGCATAGTAAAATATTCTGTAAAGGGCATGTTCGCGTTGACGGACAGCGCGTGAAAGGGCAGAATTCCGCCGTGGTGGGCGGAGAAATTGTTGCCATGAAAGGAATGGTCCTGCATTCTGCCGGCGCCCAGTCATCACGGACGACCCTGTGCGGCGGGGTCAATCCGGCTTTGCGAAGCAAGGAAGATGAAATTCGCGGGTATCTGAAGAATTTGACCCGGGTTATTGCTTCAATCCAGAACAGTATCGGTTTCAACCTGCAGGACAAGCATAATCTGCGGCGTTTGAATCTTATGAATGAAAAAAAACGAAAGGAAATTCGGAAAAAGCTCATGCATCTGCGGGGATTGCTTGAAAAGAAAAAGTATCTCGAAGAGGGACTCGCCAGACTTGACAATATGATCTACTCCTCCGACGAGAGTATTCATGTGGTGATCAAAGGTGAGATTTTTGCCGATGTATCAATACAGATGATACGGGATGCAACTGTGGTAACCCGGGATATTCGGGCGGTTGATTTTTCCTATTCCCGTACGGGCATTCGCCGAATACCTTATTCGAATGCCTGATTGCCGTACAGAGCCCGGTATGTCCAGAGGTTTGCCAATACCTTCTTGACATAGTTGCGGGTTTCCGAGAAACCGATGAATTCCACAAAAAGCGGATCCTGATCGGCAATTGCTTCATTCCGTTTGACCCATTTTGTAACATTATGCGGCCCACCGTTGTAGGAAGCTGCCGCTTTGACAATATTGCCGTCAAAGCGCTTGAGCATCTTGCTGATGTAATACGCACCGAACATGAGGTTTGTTTCCGGATCAAGGAGCATCTCCCGGGAGAATTCACGATTGAGATCGCCGGCAATTTTCTCACCGGTGTAGGGCATAATCTGCATGAGCCCCACGGCGCCGACATAGGAACGGATCGTGGGACTGAACATACTCTCCTGGCGCATGATTGCCGGAACAAGAAATGTGTCGATACTGAACTTTTCTGCCGCATCTTCAACCCAGGGAGTGTACACCTGCGGATAGAGCCGTTTCAGAAAGGACCGGGGGAGTGAGGTTCGCAGTTTTTTGGGAAGCCGATAGTAGATTTTGCGGCTGATTTTATAGGCTTCGTGGTGCAGATTCATACTGTTGTAGAGGGTGTTGAGGTCCAGCAGGAGAGAGAAATTATCCGATCCCTGCAGGAGAATCGGTTCAATGATAAAGCCGGCTTCATCGATAAAGCCGATAGTTCCCAGCTTGACAGCGGTCATAAACCTGTTCGTGTAATCGTACTGTGTATCCGGACCGGGGGGGCTGATAACAGAGTCCCACAGGGCTGAATCGGTGTAAAAGAGATCTTCCTGCATGCTCTCTTTGCCCAGAGCCTGCCGGGAGCGCCAGGCGTAGTAGTGAAGCCCTTCGGTTTCAATTGTTTTTTTGAAATAGACTTTTGCACTGTCTTCACGGCCCAGTTCTCTGAAGGATCTGCCAAGCCAGTAATACCCGCCGGGAAAGAGCCGTGAGCGGGAAAAACCTGTACAGAAGGTGTGCATTTCTTCAATGGCTTTGTCATATTCCCCGAGACGGTAGTGCAGGATTCCCACGCGAAAGGCCGCATCGTCACCGTATTTGCGTTGGGGGGATTTGTCGCGGATCTGTGCGAAAAGGTCAATAGCCTGGCGGTATTGATGGGAGTCCTCCTTTTGCCAGGCGCGGTACCACAGAATGGTGTGACTGAGGGAGGATGACGGGTAATGGTCGATATGTTTTTTATACCACCTGTCAGCCTGACTGCTGTTGCCCAGTTTGCGGTATGAGCGGGCCAGATGGTAGAGAATCTGAGATGATGCACCGTATGTGTTGTAGTATTTCTTTCCCCAGCGAATCTGGTTTGACCAGTTTTCCAGGAAATAGTTGAGTTCCGCCCGGAAATAAAGGTATTCCTTTTGCTTCACAGCTTGCGCAAAGTCCGGCCGTTTCAGGGCGGCATGGAGCCAGTCGCTTGCACTGCGGTGCATGCCGCTGTTACTGAGATTTCGGGCGATAGAAAAAATCTTCGGTGTCGGTAATGACGGGGCGATACAGGATGTATCGGCGATTGCCCTTCGAAACGCTGTCAGGGAAGCTTCCGCCCGGGCAGTTTGCTCGTAACTGTTGTACGTCTTTTCCGTCAGGCCCGCGGTGTCAATGCGTTTTTCCCAGTTTTTTTTTTCCACAGCAGGTTCTGCCGATGTATCTCCGTATACCATGCGGTGCCATCGAACGATCCAGCTGATTGAACCGAAGCGGTCTTCATAATCCCGGGCAAGGGAATCGATGCGCCGGTAGAGAAAGAATCGATACGGTTTGATGTCCGTGGAATGTGCTGCCTGACGGTAGCTGATGAGGGCTTCTTCCATGTGACCCAGTTCCAGTTCGATATCGGCAATGCGCCGAAACCCGTATGAACGGTAGATGCTGGTTTGTCCCAGAACCTTGCTGAACCAGTATTTAGCGCGGCTCAAATCATTCTGACGGCGATGAAGTTCTCCCATTTTGAGATAATAGTACAGGGAGTCGTCGTATTCTCCGGCGGTAAAGAGTGATTCGGCAGCGGCGTAATTGCCCGCACGCAACTCGCTGTTGCCGCGGCATGCGGGGAGTGAATCCGGAGAAAAGGCCGAGAGTGACGTGAACAGAATGAAGGTACTGATGATAATTCGAAACATGGGTACTCTGTGGTTAATATCTAACATATTTTGAATATAATTTTTACTCACCGTAAGAGGAGAGATCCATGGAATCATTTCGGGATTCAGAAAAATACAAAGCCTGGGCGAAGCGGCTGAACAGGGCCGGCAGCAGACTTCATCGCAGCGAATCTCTTTTTGAACTGCATAAGAGCGGAGGAGAGCTCCTCTTTGCCCTTGTTGATGCAGAGGTTGAACCCGTCGAAGGGGGACGTCTTCCCAATGTTCTTTTTTTACGGGGGGACGCCGTTGTTGTTGTAACGCGTATCTCCTGCCCGCAGCTTCAGCGATCTGCTTTTGCGGCAGTCCGGCAGCGGCGAATCGCTGATGGTGATCTTCATGTTGAGTTTCCCGCCGGAATGCTTGATCGTTCCGTTGATGCACCGCGCCGGGTTGCCCGGACGGAACTGCTGCAGGAAACGGGCCTCTCCTGTCGGGAAGAGGATCTCGTGCAGCTCTGTGATCGCCCCCTGTATTCCAGTCCCGGTGCAAGTGATGAGGCAATATGGTTTTACGGCGTGGACATTCCTGTAAGCAGAAATGAATGGATGGATCTTCACGGCCGCCGTGCCGGAAATCCGCATGAGAACGAACATATCGAAGTGCTTTTGCTGAGTGAGGATGAAATAGGGGCGGCGGCTGTTTCTCTGCAGGTGCAGTACGGTCTCATGCTTTTTCGGCGGTATTTTTCGCACGGGTAAGATCATGCAGGTAGAGGAGGCCGCCCAGACATCCCACGGCGATGGTTGCTCCGTAAAAGACGGCCGCAAAGGCAAGAAGGCGGGCACTGGTAATGCCGAAGAACAGTCTGAGGGCGTATTCGCGGATACCGGCGCCGTTCACGGAAACGGGCATCAGGGTGAGCACTGTAATGACGGGCAGCACCGAAAGTAGCTGCATGAACCCGGCCTGAGCACCCACAGCCTGCAGAATCCGCCAGGTCATAAGCACGATTATGAGAAAGATCAGTGCTGAAAGGGCAAAGGTTGCCCAGAGAATCCGCGGGTGCGCAATGTATCGGCGCAGGCTGTGACGGAGACGTTCCCCTTTTTCGGCAATTTTTGAAAGCCCCCGGGGGAAAAATATTTTCTTCATGGGGACGGCCGGCGTAAAAAGCAGAATTACGGCCACTGTAAGGGCGGGATACACCGAAAGCAGGAGAATCCGTGATGTTACGGGCAGTTCCAGCAGTATTTGCGGGTGAATTGCCACGGATATCAATCCCATGGCGGAAAGTGCCACAAGGCCGGCTACACGGGCAAAGAGAACCGACGAGGCCGAATCCACGCGGTGCGGGCCAAGACGTGCCAGGCGGGCCCCTTTGATCAGATCCCCGCTTGCGGCGGAGGGAAGAATCGTCTGGAAAAAGAAGGCGCTGAAATGAAGACGGAAAAGGGTGATGAAAGAGGTGTTCCTCAAGGGTGTCACGGAGAGCACTACCTTCCAGCGAACAACATGAAGTACCTGCATCAGAAATGTCAGAAGAACAGCATCCCGAATAACCGAAAGATCCGTCTGCTGCAGTACGGCAAGGGTATTTCCCCGGTTGAGCTGACGGAATATCAATATGAAGAAAAGCAGGGTGACGCTTCCCTTGAGAGCCTGGATGAGGCGCGGTCTCCGTCGCATCAGAAGGAAAACCGTCCCTGAAGGTCCATAAAAAGCTTATCCTGCGTGCTGTATCCCATGGCACCGGAAAGGGAAAACAGTGTGTACGGGCGATACCGCCACTCTACAGCGCTGTGCCAGGTTGTTTGCGGATGTGCAAGAAATGTTTTGTGTTGACTGTCCGCCTCCTGATTACTGGATTCAGCAAAGGATTCCTGCACCATGACATGGGAGATCGCGCCGCCGCGGGAAAGAGAATCCTTCCGGGTGCGGCGAAGATGCAGGCCAAAACGGTGTGCCGCCGAGGTATTCAGGAGGAACTGCAGATTAATCTCATCACTGTTGGGGCCGATTTCTGCACCGAGGGACCGTCCGTAATGAGTATAGCGATGCCCCGGTCCCTTAAAATGTGTGTACACCCACGGCTCAATGCGGGTGTATTCGCCGGATGCAGTGAACTGCGGCAGCTTCGGCGGCGTGTAGAGTGCTCCCGCTGAGACGGCCCATTTATTGCCGAAGTCATCACTGAAGAGGGTTGCAGGGGTGCTGATATCATCAAGGAGAAACTCTCCGTAGAGGGTCAGATTGACGGGCAGAAACAGGCGTGCATCCACTGAGATGAGAGCGTTTTCCCGGTCTCCGTTGAAATGCTCTGCAAAAGCAAAGGGGACAAAGGGTATGAGATAGATCGGTTCCCCATGGCGTTCAACATTGCGATTGGACGGTTTGACAGGGTCGCTGCCCGTGGCGGCAATGGTACTGCTGTCCGGGGATGAGCCGAAGACAACGGCCTCATTGAACGCAGCGGTCAGACGGCCCTCCAGGAGGGAAAACTCCAGTCGGTGCAGATACAGATATTTATCCAGTTCCTTCACCGTTTTCAGCTGCCCTGCCAGGTGAGTGTAGGTAAAGAAGGGGTGGCGAAGGGCGGCGCGTACATGAGTGACGGGAAAGACATCAGCATTCATCAGGAGAGGATTGAAGCGCGCCGGGCCGGTTGTGAGATTATCCACGGCAAAGTCGAGGCGATACCATTTTTTTTGTGTATTAATGCCCGCCCGAAAAATATCCATGGAGCGGACATGACTGCTGTCGGGACGACCGTAGAGATTATAGGAAATGCCCCGATAGGGCTGATACGCAGACATTGGCCAAGCCGTATCCGAGCGGTATTCTGTACTTATTTCCATGGTGGAGAAATACGAAATGTGTTTAAAGTTACCCTGAAAAGCCGGAACAATGGAGCCTTTTGTCCGCAGGGCTTCAGTATCCGGCCTGTAAGAAACACGTCCTGTAATATCGCCGTTAATCTGTATGAGGGCATTTTCTCCGGCACTGCGAAAGATACTTTTCTCTCCGATGATACGGGTTCTCATGCGGTTGAGCAGCGTGTCTTCACGCCGTGTGAGCGCGGTGTGTGCCAGGGTTTCGAAGACTGTCTGCAGGCGTGAGCGATCCGTTGGTGAAGATATGAGGGCTGAAGGCAGGGGACGTGCCGTCTTGCTCCAGAGAGCTATGAGATCATGCTGTTCATGTTCCTTCAGAAGGATTGCCTCGGAGCGTTCTCCTGCAGTTATGGTGCTCATGAATATCAGCAGAATCAGGAGCTGTTTAGAATGATTCATTGAGTTGTTCCAGTTCGGTTTGATGTTTCTGTACCCAGTCTATGCGCGATTCAAAGTCAGTCGGTTGGAGGGCGAGACACGCTGAGATGATCCGGCGGGCCTCGGTGGTGTCACCGGTTTTCAGCGCGGTCCCGGCACGAATCCGCCCGGCTGAGAGCATGTCGGAGAGATTGCGCGGGGACCGCTGACGGGCTGTTCTGAAAAGCTGATCCGCCGTTTTGCGGGCTTTGTCGTAGTCACCTTTTTTGAAATAGCCGTTGGCCGCGGCCCGAAGCATAAGGGTATTTTGGGGATAGGCGTCGCGGGAACTGCGCAGTACGGTGAGGGCGTGGGAGTAATTGCTTCGTTCATAGTGGATCCAGAAAAGAGACTGTCGCGTAAAATGAGAGAAAATATCTCCCCGCTGAGCCAGACGGTTTAGACGGGCAAGAGCATCCCCGGGGGAGTCCCGAAAAGGAACCCAGCCGAACATTTTTGCGCTGTAGTAGTCATAAAGATAGATTGGCTCCAGAACCGGGGTGTAGGTGAATCCGGCCTTTCGAAGATTACTGAAGAGGGCCGTGCTTTTTTTGGTGTCCAGGGAACCTTTTAGCTCTTTGCCCCGTTTAATCCGCTGAAGCCCGCGGATTCCATAGGCCGCAGCCAGGTAAAATGTATCACGGCCGTTCTTTTTTTTATCCTGAGAGATTTCCGAGATCAATGTTTGCGCCCGGGTGATTACTGCGCCTCCCGCAGGGGTGTAGGATTCATAATCAACAACCCTGCTGTTGCGGATGTAGAGGTCGCCGTACAGGGAATCCCGCCGGGGAAGTCCCTGCAATTGGGCGGCGGCGCTGTCATACTCCTGCCGGAGAATGTAATCACCGGCGGCGTGGATTTCCAGGGGGATTGTAAAGGCTGCACCCCCGTGGATCAGCAGCAGAACAAATAGAGAAAGTGCTTTACCATTCATAGCGTGATGCAATGGGAAATCGCCGTCCCATCCCGAATGCCTTTGGGGTGACTTTCAGGACCGGCGGTGCCTGGCGCCGCTTGTATTCGTTGCGCTTGATTGCGGCAATTATCCAGCGGATTGTTTCCCCATCGGCTCCGGCTTCAATGAGGTCATCCCCGGAGCGGTCTTCTTCGAGAAGGGCCCGTAAAATGCGGTCAAGCTCATCGTAAGGCGGCAGAGAGTCCTCGTCTTTCTGGTCAGGGCGCAGCTCCGCAGAGGGAGCCTTTCTGATGGTATCCACGGGAATAATTTCCTCTGTACGGTTTATGTATTCGGCCAGGTTGTACACATCGCCTTTGTACACATCGCCGAGAACCGAGAGGGCACCGTTCATGTCACCGTAGAGTGTACAGTAGCCCACGGCCATTTCGCTTTTGTTGCCCGTGTTGAGCACGAGGGTTCCGTATTTGTTTGCCACAGCCATCAGAAGAAGTCCGCGAATCCGGGCCTGAATATTTTCTTCGGCGATATTGGGAGGGGTATCACGGAAAAATGGATCAAGGCCGGTTACCACGGAGGAGTAGATATCCCTGATCGGCAGCTGCTCAAGACGGATACCGAGATTTTTTGCAAGTTCCTCCGAGTCGGTGACTGACCCTCCCGAGGAGTGCTGCGACGGCATGGTGACACCGATAACATTTTCCGCACCGAGGGCCGCTGCTGCAAGAGCGGCTGTTACGGCAGAATCGATTCCGCCGGAAAGCCCGATAACCGCCGAGGAAAACCCGCATTTACTGAAATAATCCCTGATGCCCAGAACAACAGCTCCGTGCAGTTCTTCCCTGCGGGTGAGTTGCGGTGCTTTTACAGAGGAGTCTTCTCCTTCGGTGTCAATAATCTGCAGAGTTTGCGTAAACCGCGGCAGTTCGCAGCGGATCTCTCCCCCAGCATCGGCGAAGATTGATCCACCGTCGAAGATCAGTTCGTCGTTGGCTCCAACGGCGTTGACCATCAGAAAGGGACGGCCGTGAGCTGCGACATGGTTCTGAATCATTTTTCGCCGATCCTGTGATTTGGAGAGGTGAAACGGCGAGGCGGAGATGTTGATAATAATATCCGCGTCCTGCCCGGCAAGTTCTGCAACGGGGTCCTGCGCATAAATTCCGCCGAGGGGGCTTCCTTCGGTGTTCCACATATCTTCACAGATCGTCAGGCCGATGCGGGTATTGCCGTAGTTGAAAATCCGCCGTTTCCGGGCCTGGGCAAAATAACGATGTTCGTCAAATACATCGTACGTGGGCAGAAGTGTTTTATGCTGTGAAAAGACAACCGAGCCGTTTTCCACGGCAACTGCTGAGTTGTACAGGGAGTGCCCACGGCCTTCGTCGGCGGGAAGAACTGTGCCCGCGATGATCAGCTTTTCCGGCAGGGAGCGTGATATATCGCAGAGGCGATCCAGGGCGTATGCCGATTGTTCAATGAACCACGAGTGATCAAGGAGGTCCCGGGGCGGATAGCCGGTGACAAAGAGCTCGGGAAAAACGAAAATGTCCGCCCGGCGGTAGTTTATATTTTCAACGATATTTTCCAGGTGCTTCAGGTTTCCTTCAATATCGCCGACAATACTGTTTACCTGACATAGTGCAATTTTCATAGGTCCTTGCCTGTTTCTGTTTTTTACAGTAAAATAATATCTCCTGTATGAGTGAAAAAGGTATTTCCATGTTTCGCAGACTATTTCCCCGAATCCTTGTTTTTACACTCCTGCTTATTACAGGGTGCAGCGATTCTGTAAACAGTTTCTTCTCCGACGCCGATGAAGATTATGAGTGGACCTCTTTTATCACAGCTCCGTTTTATGCCCCCGGGGAAAAGAGGGCTTCTCTGCGGGCCCTGTATACCTCTGCCGGGGCGTCTCTGCTGATTTCCCGCGGTGATACTTTGCGGATTCGCTTTTTTGACGGGCAGAATAAATCCGTGGAGTCACTGGGGAAAGTCGGAGAGGATTATACGAATCTGGGTGATCTTCTCACGGCTATACAGAGTGCCGCAGCGGAAGCGGGAATTTCTCTGCGGGATACCATTGATACAGAGAGCGGTTCTGTCGGGTTGATTCTTACGCAGGGTGAAATTGCGCAGGTGACCGTGGAAAACTGTTCCTATGCTCCCTCCAGTGCAGTTTTGCGTACGGCTCTTTACTGGGAAGGAGATCTGACGGCCGGTGTTAACTGGAATCGCGGCTCCTGCCTTCGACCGGCAAAGGCGGATGACCCTGTTCTGTTTCTTCGGGACAGTCTCGGACGGTCGATGGGGTTGGAAAACCACGATACTCTTTTCACAGCGGGGCGTTTCGGCGGAACACGTATTGCCCCGCGGGAGCATTTTCATCGCATCGATATCATGCAGCAGAATATTTCCATGGGGGATCTGCTGAAAATGATACGGGCTTCCCTTCCCGCTGATGAACGTGATCGATGCACTCTGTCGGTGTTATCCGGTGTCAATCGGCATCTGAACGGGGCTGTATTGATGAAGATCGGTTCGTATAACAGGAACAGGGATTCTCTTTCGGTGTATGGGGTAGGCGCATCGGGCAACAGCTCTCCGGCCGTTTTTAATGACTGTATGGTGCTTCAACCCTTAGGCACTGATTCTGCTTCGTACGGCGGAAGAGATTTATAGGGACCGCCGGGGCGGTCCGCTTTCTTATTTGGAATGATATTTTTTCAGAGAGAAGGCCCGTGTATTGATGATATCCAGAAGATGTTCCCGCAGCAGTTCACCGTCTTCGGTTTCCAGGACACTGCACAGCGGCTGATAGAGGGGGCTGTTGAAGAATGTCCCCAGGGGAATGGGATTCTTGCGTGAAAAACAGGCCTGGACATATCGGGTCAATTCGTTCTGAAGCTCGAAGGAGTTTTCGTAATTTCCTTCCCGGCCTTCGTTGATAATCTCCACCATTATTTTAAGGGCTTCGGGGATATTGGCTGTAGCGGAGATAACGCCGGAACCGCCGTCCTTGATCAGTTGCGCTACAGCGTCATCCTCTCCGGAGAGAATGGAGAATGGCGTATCCTCAGTTTCCTTGATGATATTGAGTGTGTCTTCGCGCTGTTCGCCGCCGATAGTGAAATCCACAGCCTGTTTGAGCCCGATGAACTGCGGGTTTTCTGCAAGTTCAATCACCGTATCAGCAGTAATATAGCTGTTTGTCCGTCCGGGAACATTGTACATGACAATTTCCGCTCCGGTCTCTTCGGCAAGAGTCTGGAAATGATGCTTTATGCCGTAGCGCGTGGGGTTGTTGTAGTAGCCGGTAACGCAGAGCACGGGGATCTCTTTGATCTTCATGACATTCTGAATCATGTTGATGGATTCCCGCGTACAGTTTGAACCGGCACCGGCAATAATGTTAGTCCGGTCGCCGACATAATCAACGACAAAACGTATAAATTCCAGATGCTGAGAATGGCTGAGTGTCGCACTCTGCCCGGTGGTGCCCACGGGGACAAGGCCGTTTACACCGTTGTCGATGAGGTCATCAATGATCTTCTGAGCTTTTGTATAGTCGATTGTATTGTACAGCCGCTTGGGGCAGTCATCGTTTAAGGGGGTGAAAAGAGCCGTGTAGACGCCGTTGATTCTCTTTGCAGTCATTATACCTCCGTAAGGGGTGAAATTCAGGACAGCCCGAAAGGGCGGCCCCGAGTAGATTTATTCTTCTGTTTCTATGGTATGCATCCAGCCGCGGGGATCATCCTCTTCGCCGTATTGAATTCCCTGTAGCTTTTTAAAGAGGGCTGTCAGGGTTGTGCCGGCTGCATCGGCAGTGCCGAAGGTGAATTCCCTGTTGCCGTAGACGATGCGGTACACCGGGGTTATTACGGCGGCCGTTCCGCATGCTCCGACTTCGGAGAACCGGGAAAGTTCATCCACCGCAATTCTGCGTTTTTCCACAGTATAGCCCATATCCTCGGCGATTGCCTGAAGGGATTTATTGGTGATGCTGGGAAGAACCGAAGCTGAATCCGGCGTCACGTATTCTTTTGCATCGGTGATGCCGATAAAATTCGACGTGCCGAATTCGTCGATGTATGTATGTTCAGCAGAATCAAGGTAGAGAGAAATGGGGTATCCCTGTTTCTTGCCGATACGGTCGCCCATCATTCCCGCTGCGTAGTTTCCCCCGGCCTTGACATTGCCCACACCATGGGGGGCAGCCCGGTCATAATCGGTCTGAATACAGGCTTCCACAGGATAGAACCCGTTTTTATAATACGGACCCACGGGCATGCCGAGGAGATACAGATCGTATGTTTCCGATGGCTGCACACCGATTTTCGGCGCCGTGCCGATCAGAAGGGGGCGTACATAAAAGCTGGCCCCGGTGCCGTAGGGGGGGATATAGGCGCGGTTATTCTGTACAAGAAGGTCAAGCCCTTTCAAAAAAAGCGCTTCCGGTACTTCCTGCATGATCAAACGACGGGCCGAAGCATTCAGGCGCCGGGCATTTTCTTCGGGGCGGAAAGCCGCGATCGTTCCGTCCTGACCGGAGAAAACCTTCAGTCCTTCAAAAGCAGCCTGCCCGTAGTGAAGGGCTGTTGCTGCCACATGGATTGTAATGGCGGGATCGGTCAGAATTTCCGGTTCCTGCCAGGCTCCTTCTGTGTAGGAAATACGTATAAAGGAATCGGTTTGCATATAGGAAAATCCGAGGTCCTGCCAGTTAATATCCTTCTTTTCCATGTCATCTCCTCCGACCTATTTAATATGGTCTTTCATGAGTTTATATTTCAGACTGTCAACAAGGGCGTTCCATGATGCTTCGATAATATTTGTGGAGACCCCGATTGTTCCCCAGCGGTCATTCCGATCGGTGGATTCGATGAGAACCCGCACTTTTGCCGCAGTGCCGGCATCACCGGCAAGAACACGCACTTTATAATCCTCCAGATGAACTGCTTCCAGCTCCGGATAGATCTCGATGATAGCTTTTCGCAGAGCGTTGTTCAGGGCATCCACCGGTCCGTCTCCGTCTGCTGCGGTATGCACCTTGTTATTCTTGTTGTCTACAATTCGAATGGTGGCTTCGGACATGGGCAGACCGTCACTGCGAACATCTTCCACAACGCGGAAGCTGTTGATGGTAAAAGGATTGCTGAAGTCGCCCATCTCCTCGTGAACAAGGAGCTGAAAAGTACCGTCTGCGGCTTCAAAATGATAGCCCTCCTGTTCCATCTTCTTAATCTTTTCCAGAAGACTTTTCACCAGAGGATCCTTTTTGTTGATATCCGGCTTAATGTTCTTCAGTTTTTCGATGATTGTTCCGCTTCCCGCCTGGTCGGATATGACAAAATGCCGCTGGTTGCCGATGAGTTCGGGGTTGATATGTTCAAAGGCGCGACGGTTTTTGCGGACTCCGTCCACATGGGCACCGGCTTTATGAGAGAATGCGGCATCACCGACAAAGGGGTCGCGAACATTGTATCCGGCGTTGGCTACATCTCCCACATAGATTGCGGTTTCACGAATTGTACGCATTTGATCGTCGGATATAATCGAATAGCCTTTCTTGATCTGCAAAGCCGGAATAATGGTACAGAGATTGGCGTTGCCGCATCGCTCACCGAGACCATTGACGGTACCCTGTACATGCGTGGCACCGAGTTCGATGCCGTAAATTGAGTTGGCATCGGCACAGCCGGTATCATTATGCAGATGCAGTCCGATATCTGTTGATACTTCCTGCTTGACAGATTTCAGTATGCGTGAAAAATCACTGGTCAGAGTGCCGCCGTTGGTGTCGCAGAGGACCAGGCAGTCGGCACCTGCTTCCTGTGCCGTAAGAATGGACTTTAACGCATAATCGGGATTGTTCATATAGCCGTCGAAGAAATGCTCCGCGTCAAAAATCACCTCGTCTTTATGACGTTTGAGATATTGTATGGATTCAAATATCATCTCCAGATTTTCCTCTTCCGTGCACCTGATTACATCATAAACATGGAGATCCCAGGATTTACCGTAAATTGTTGCCACGGGGGCCTGCGCAGAGACAATATCCGCAATAAACGGGTCTTCGGCGACCTTGGTGTGAGGTCGTTTTGTACTGCCGAATGCAGCAATTTTGGCATTAAGCTGATGTTTGCGTATTTCCTGATAGAAACGGGTGTCAATCTCATTGGTGGGATTTGGCCAGCCGCCTTCAATGTACTGAATGCCGAGATCGTCAAGTTTTAATGCGATTTCAAGTTTATCTGACAGGGAAAGGCCCATTCCTATGGCTTGATTCCCATCTCGAAGGGTTGTATCATAGATTACTGTGTTTTTTCTGTTATCAGACATAGGATACCTTTAATATAGTTTTCCTCTTTAACAGTAATATAGTATTTGCAATGAAAAGAATGTGCCTCAAATCGCCTACAGATATCAGGCGTTAAATTACTGTTTTGAATAATAAAACAAAACCATTGACTCTTATCGTCGAAATGGTATATATTAGGTCCGCACTTGCACGAGTGCAGCTCTTTGAACGGTCGGGAAATGGAAAAAAATAAAACATTGACACATT
>JBNJDQ010000008.1:0-37479 GCA_051745065.1 Fibrobacterota bacterium | reverse complement strand
TTTGAGTTCGCCACTCATAAAGATAAATGATATCCTGCTTTTCGGGATATATATGATTGGGAGGGAGTGGTTCCTCCTGTCCGAACAGAAATATCACGGTGAATAATACTGCTGCAATGATTTTCATGCGTTATCCTTTTGCAGAGACAGTTTCTGCAGCGCACCTTTCATATGCTCAAAAAAAGGGGCCTTTACGGTGTAGATTCCGTTTGTCCAGGGGAAAGAAATGCTGCTGCAGTGAAGAAGCTGTCCTGTGTCGCTGGCATGTTTTGTTCTCTGCAGACGTCGCCGGTAGTCTTTGTCTGTTAAACCATAGAGATAATCATTACAGATTGGGGTATTCATCGACGCGCAGTGAAGGCGCAGCTGATGTGTGTATCCTGATCGGGGGAGAAGTTCGATGAGCGCGTATCCTTCGGCAGTGGCACACAGGCGGTATTCCGTATGTGCTTTGGGGTGAGGTGTGGAGAAGTCACAGGCATATTTATAAGGAAATGAACTTGTTATATCGGGCACAATATCTGATGTGATGCTTCCTGCGGGAACGGTCGGTATTCCCTCGGTAAGAGCATGGTATGTTTTGGTGACCAGACGCCGTGAAAACAGTCTGTTGAGATGGCGCAGAGCGTTTTTGTTTCGTGCGACCAAAACCACGCCTGAGGTATGGCGGTCAAGGCGGTTTACAATGTCCAGAATATCTCCGGCAGCACAGTGCATGCGGCGCATTTGATAAATCAGATTCTGCGTTGGAGTCTTATTATTATTATGCACAAGAAGATTCGGCGGTTTGTTTACCGCGTAGAAATCTTCCGTTGTGTCGATAATACGAAAAGACAGGTTTGCAGAATCTTCTGTTATTTTGGGCATACGGTAGCAAATGCGCTGTCCCTGAAAAACGCAGTCCTGTGCCTGAAGACTGCAATTTCCCCGCTGAAAGCGATGCTGTCCAATCAGTTCTGCCCAGTCCGCAGAGGTTTTATATGTAAAGCGTCCCGTAAGATACGCAAGGAGGGTACGCCCGGATTCATGGGCACGAACTATGGAACTGATTCGATCCATCAGACGCCTTTTATCTTATAACTTCGTGCCTTTTGGGCGTTTTTCTCCAGGATGCGGCGATGATCCTCTATGAAGGAGTTAACAAAAGGTGGTGCCCCGGGGATTTTGCCCGCAATGGTATCAAGATAATTTCGTCGTTTAACTGTCATGTATGACCAGAGGTAATGCAGTGAACTGATGCCCGCAAGAATTGTCAGGAATGTTTCCGATTCTTTCGAAAGCTGCGCCTTCTGCAGGGATGAAACCTTCGGCAGGGAAAAGATATTCCCCGGGAGCTCATGGAAGGAACTGTCATTTGCTATGCGAAGATAATCGATCCGAAGGGCATCGTGAATAATACATTCCGTCGATTCTTCGCCTTCTTTGCCCGTACATATCAGGGAGCGCAGTAAGGTAAAAAAATACTGTTGTTCACTGGGCAGATAGTCCCTGAGCATGTCGTGTTCCTGAATAATAGAGATACTGTGTTCAATATCATCCAAACTGAGAGGGCGGAAAACGGGTTCATTCCGATGGATTGCGGGATACCGGGAGAGAAGGAAAAGGCGTGCTGCTGTAATAATATCTTCAGTTATCGGTCGCGAGAGATCAAGGGATGTGCAGATACCACGGCTTTCGATAACAACGCGCTCGATATGATCATAGAGGAGATTTATCCGGGACAGATAATCCGTACTGTTGCGGGAGAAACTCTTTGCGTATTCTTCGTATTTCAGCTCAATTCGTTCCCGACGCCCTGTATTCTTCAATCAAACATCCTTGTACATTTATATGGAAACTGCACATAAAATAATTGAGACCCTGCAATCTGTGCAGGAAAAATCAGCACACGGGCTGACAGGCAGGATGCCACTGCAAACTAGAGAAAAAGAGACTTGATCTTGGACCAGTTATCAGTATCCTTCTGTATTGAACGGGAAGTTGTGGCTGTTTTCCTTTCATTTGTGTCGCTATCCGATCCGGCTGCGGTATCGCTTTTTTTCTCAGCATATACCGAAAGGGAAAGAAACAAAATAAGCAGGGCTGAACTCATTATTCTCTTCATTTTTTGCTCCTTACACTTTCCTGAAATTTGCTAACAGTTATCCACAATATAACACAAAAAAAAAGGAAAACCATAACTTTTCCCATAATTTTAAAATCTCTTTATCGTGCTCATCTCCGGCAGGACGTATATTTCTGTTCTCATGAGAATAAAGAGGTGTTATGATAGTATTGGGTGTAGAGACGTCCTGTGACGAAACCTCCGTGGCGCTTATCCGTGACGGGGCTGTTGCTGCCAATGAGATCTATACGCAGCAGGTGCATACAGAATTCGGCGGAGTCGTTCCGGAAATCGCTTCGCGGGAACATATAAAAAAAGTAGATCTGCTCTGTCGTTCTGTCTTGAAAACCTGCAGACTCAGGCCTTCTGATATAGACCTGATTGCTGTTACAGACCGCCCCGGTCTTGCCGGAGCTCTGCTTGTGGGAATCAGTTTTGTCCGCGGCCTGAGCGCAGCATACGGTATTCCCTGCATCGGTGTGAACCATCTGGAGGGGCATATTGCTGCAGTGACTCTGGAAAACAGCCCTGCGTTCCCTTTTATTGCCCTGGTTGCAAGCGGGGGACATACTTCGATTTACCGGGTTGAAGCTTTTGGCCGATACGAGCTGCTCGGTCAGACTGTTGACGATGCTGCCGGTGAAGCCTTTGATAAAGTGGGCAAGCTCCTCGGGTTTTCCTATCCCGCGGGGCATGATATCGAGGAGTGTGCCCGTACCTGGGACGGATCGGATTATATTCCTTTCTCCATTGCCGAGATTAAACGCTATGCAGGTCATAATTTTAGCTTCAGCGGTTTGAAGACAGCTGTAAAATACCATGTGGAGACGTACGACAGCGGTGATGTTGCTGCGCAGAAAGGACGCATATGTGCTTCCTTTCAGAATGCCGTAATTCGTGCTGTTTTAAAAAATCTGACTGCCTGTGTTCAGGATACGGGTATTTCCGATATCGCCCTTGTGGGCGGCGTTGCATGCAATCAGGCTATTCGCGCAGCTTTGCGGCAGGAGTTTGGCGAAGAACATGTTTTCTTTCCGTCCCCCCGGCTTTGCACAGATAATGGAGCAATGATTGCAAAAGCCGGGCTGGAATCGTATAACAGGGGCATACGGAGGAGTCCGCGCATGGAGCCGACGGCAAAAATTACAGGGCGGTCCAAATGACGGTGATATTATTTTTTCTTGCTCTTTTACTGTTAGTTCTTCTGCTTTCACTTGCGGTGCAGTTTATGAACTACGAAAAAACGGCGCGTCATCTTTATCGGTATACCGAGAATATGGTGAAGGTCTTTTTCGAGACAAGCAATCAGGACTGAATGACTACTCCTGCTCCAGTTTTTGGTATCCCAGTGCTGCAAGATAATGATCCATGGTGTAACGCCCACGGTTTTTTTCGGCTTTGTACCGTGCTGTATCGATATCGGCTTTGGCATGAAGTGCTGCTTCTTCGCGATTTTGGTATTTGCGTGCCAGCTGGATAAGCACGGCTGATCGTGTCCATGTTCCTTCCGACGTGGAAAATGACCGCAGTATTGTTTTGAAAAAAGAACCCTCTGATTCCGTACTGCCTGCTTCAAATTTGACGCTTTTCATTTTTACCTTTAAAAGTCTGGTTTCAGGATAAAAAAAGAGATCCCCCGGAGGGAATCTCTCATGAGTTTCAGGAACGCGCAATTACCACTCAACGCTGTCCCAGTCTTCTTCAGCATTGGAGTCAGCATTGGTTGCCGTATCAGCCTGGGCACTGTTTTCGGAGGATGCCTGCGATTCATCGTCCGTTGTGTCGTCCTGAGAGGAAGATGCTTCGCTGTCATTCTGCGTTGACTGCTCAGAAGTTGACCCACTGTTTTCTTCTTCCACCCACATATCGTTGTTGGATGCATTTTTCTGTGTTTCGCTTTCATCGGTATCCTGCTCTGTCTCAGCAGAGGCCGTGGATTTTCCAAGACCGTAATCACCAATACCGACATTGTCGTTTGAACGATTGTCGACCCAGTAATTGTATCCCCGGGGCATCAACACATTTTCACCAAACTCCTCTGCACCGGTCACTGTACGGAAGCCGCCTACACGTACGCGGTAATAGGTACCCAACAGCTGCGGTGTCGGATTCAGCACCTCTGCAATGTAGACAGGATAGCCGTTGTTCTCGAGTTTCTGGGCAACATCTTCTGCAATTGCCTCTGAGGCAATACTGGAAACCTGAACGATGTACTGACCTTCGGAATAGAACTCCGGTACATACTCTTCCGCCGGGGATTCCTCTGTTACATCAGGAGTTTCTTCAATGTCTGTAACCTCTTCAAGGCCGTCATCGTCATCAGAGCCGTAGATATCATCGCCTTCATCCATGGTGGGGTTTTCGCTGTCGTCCTCTCCTTCAGAAAAACTTTCAAAAAGATCTTCATCTTCCTGTGAGGCAGAGGTTTCCTGCTCAGAAACAGACGATTTGGTTGAGGCATTCTCTTCTTCCGGAGATGATGCCTTTTTGCCGCACCCGTTAAGGATGAGAGCTGCAAAGATTATGCTCAGACTTATTACACGTGAAATGGACATAGTCACTCCTGTTCTTCCTGTGTTCCCGTTACTCATAATTTTAAATATAATATAATAGTAGAGAGGATAATTCAATAATAAAAATATTTATAATGTTCCTTTTGTCGAAGGGATCTGATCTGCTGCGGCGGAATCGATGCTGCAGGCACTGCGCATGGTGCGGCCCAGAGATTTGAAAATGGCTTCCACCGCATGGTGGCTGTTGCGCGCTTTTAATATATCTACATGAAGGGTAACTCCGGCGTTATCTGTAAAACCCTTGAGAAAATCGTAGACGAGATCGACTTCAAAATCGTGAATTCGCCGATCCCGGAGATCTTCGGCGTAAATGAGATTACTGCGCCCGCAAATATCGGCAGCTGTTCGTATAAGAGCTTCATCCATAGGTACATAGGAGTGGCTGTATCGGGTAATGCCAACGGCTCTGCCCAGCGCTTTCTTAAATGCTTTTCCCAGGGTAATGCCGATATCTTCTGCTGAGTGATGAAAATCAACTTCAATATCTCCAATGCATTTGATATCCATATCAAACAACCCGTGCCGGGCAAAGGCTGTCAGCATGTGATCGAAGAAAGCGTTGCCGCTGCTGACGGTGGAACGCCCCATTCCATCTAAATCGAGATGAACCGCAATATCTGTCTCGGCAGTTTTGCGTTTTTCTTCTGCGCGTCTACTCATTATTGTTCCCCTGTGTTGTTTCCGTTGTTTCTTCATTCTTTCGGTAGTGGGCTTCCGTTCGTTCCCGTACTGCAGTGAGCCGCTTTCCGATACTGTTGCTTTTCAGAATGATGTGCAGTATCATTATTGTAATGATGAGTAAAAAAAGTATGCCCGTTGCAATGTACATATTAAAATTTCTTAAGGAGTTTTACATAGAATGTCAGTATAAAAAGAATGGTGGCACAGATAATAATTGCACCGCCCGAAGGAATATTGAGCTCAAGTTCGGCCGGAAGAATAATACCTGTGGCCGCACTGATTGTTGCAAAGATTGTGCTTAATATTGCAAAACTCTTCAGGGAGCGGCTCAGATTTGATGCCGCTGCGGCGGGAATAACCAGAAGTGCTTCCACAAGAACGGCGCCGATTACCTTTACAGAGGCAACAGTTACCAACGCAATCAGGATAACAAAAAAGTAATTGATCAGGGTTACCGGTACTCCCCGAACCTTTGCAAGGGCCGGATTCAGCCCCGACAGAAGAATGCTGTTGAATAAGAGTATTCCTGCAAGGAGCGTTGCCAGGGCTGTAAAAAAAAGCAGCGTCAGGTCACCCTGGGTGAGGGTCAGGATATTTCCGAACAGATATTTATCGAGAGTGTGCAGATTAATATCACGGGTTATGGCAAGCATCAGGGTTGACCCCACGGCAAGGGATGAGGCCAGAAATACCCCGATAAGTGTGTCGTTGGACATGTTGGTTCGATGGCGGATGAAATTGAGGAATATTGCAAAAAGAATGGCAAAGGAGAAGAGAGATATATACGGTGATGCAAGCGGTTCTCCCAGGAGAATCCCGATGGCAATCCCCGTGAGTGCCGCGTTACCGATTGCCGAGGAAAAGAAGGCCATTCGCTTGGATACGACAATGGTTCCGATAAAACCGAGAACCGGTCCGGCAAAGAGTGCCGCGAGAAGGGCGTTGATCACGAAGGTATACTTGAGGGAGTCCGGAAGAAGTCCGGCCTGTACAAGCTGCTGTATTGTATGGCGAATAAAATCAAATATAAAATCCACTGCTGCTCCTGTCAAAAAAACTATCGTGCAGAAAAAATCCGTAAGATATGGGAATCATCCATCACCTCGGAAGGTGGGCCGGTAAAGAGAAGATTGCGGTTGAAACAGCTGACTTGGTCGGCTTTTTCACGAACCTCTTCCAGATCATGGTGTATCCAGATAATGGTGCAGCCGCGATCACGCATTGCATAAATTGTTTCTGAAAATACACCGGCCCCGGCACGATCAACATTATTCATCGGTTCATCAAGAATAAGAAGATCCGGATCGGGGATCAGAGCCTGGGAAAACAGGACCCGTTGCCGTTCTCCGCCGGAAAGCTCCGAAAACATGTACTTCTTTTTGTCACTCAGGTGCAAAAGTTCCAGTATGCGGTCAACCTCACGGCGGTGTTCCTTTGAAAGACCGAATATAGCCGGTTTTTTTTGGATGCAGATCGCAATGTAGTCCAGAACTGTCAGGGGTACCGTATTGTCAATAGCGATGGTTTGTGGCATGTATCCCACTGTTCCGGGCTCTTTGGGCCAATGGATTCGTATTGTACCGCTGTGATTGATCTGGCCAAGAATGGACTTGATAAAAGTTGTCTTACCGCTGCCGTTTGGGCCGATAATCGCATGAACCTGTCCCGGGTCAGCCCGAAAGTCAATCTTATCGAGAACGTTGTTGGAGCCGAAAGAGACTGATAGATTATCCGTGGTAATCTGCGGTCCTTTATTCATGAGGTCGCCCCTTTAGCGATTTTCAGAGCTTTAACAACTTGTTGCAAATTAAACTCCATCCATTTTTCAAAATGATCTGCACTAAAATCTCCCGCTGAGAGGTGGGAGAGTGGTATCGCCGTGATATCGGTTTCATCTTCAAGTATTTTTATGAAAGGATCTGCGTAATCATTTTCCGAGAAAACAATCTTAATGTTACGATCCTCTATGATGTTGATGATGCCTTTTAACTTTGAGGCTGAGGGTTTAAGACCGTGGGATGGCTCAAGGACAGCATTGACGGTGATGCCGAATTCCTGCAGAAGATAGGAATAGCCGCCGTGCGTTGTTGCACAGGAGATGTCCGTGCCACCGATTTTATTAACCTCTTTGAGGTATTTAAACTTCAGTTTGCGCAGTTTTTGGGTGTATTCACCGGCATTTTTACGGTAATAGTCGGCATTCTCCGGGTCAGCCTCGCCGAGGCGCCGGGCTATTTCATAGATTTGGCTGATTGATGTTGATATTGATACAAAAGTGTGGGAGTTCAGCACATCTGTATTTACTGACTGTGGTATCAGAGGAACGTTGTCGTTGGCATAAATAATGGTGACTGAGTCGATGATACCGGCAGCGTTCAGCATTTCCTCTGCAAAATCATCGTGGCCGATACCGTTGAGGATGACTACGTCAAGGTCTTTTATTCGCGTGATATCTTTGGTGGTTGCCTTGTAGGAATGAGGGTTCACACCGTCGGTTAAACTGACAACTTCGGCCCTGTCACGGGCAATATTTTCAGCAAAGCTGTAGTAGGGGCGTAACGCAACGCCGATAGTAATTTTTTCAGTCCATGCGGTAAAAACCGTACAGAACATCAGCAGCAGGGCAGTGGTGTTTAATCTCATATCAGTTGCCTTTCTTTCGCTCTTTCTTGCCCGTTTGATTAATCAGTTCAACCCAGTCGGATTTGATTAAGGTTCCCTCACTGATATCCGGGGGCAGGTTCAGTTTGCCCTGGCGGTACCAGATCGTGTAGGGCTTTTCCTTGCCCGGAGGGACGGCAAGGGTTCCGTCCATATTTTTATAGAATTCAATCATGAGAATAAATGAACCGTATTTATCGGGAGTTGAACTTCTGCCTTTGTACAATGCCCGGATGAAATGCTTCGTATCCATGGTCTGCAGCTGCCATGAATAATTCCCGCGGTTTGACTGAAGGGATACTTTTTCAAACGGAGGAATAATGTCACTTGCAAGTTCCTTTATGGTGGGCCAGTTGAATGAACCGCTTTGGGCAAGCCCCTGCTCAAAGGAATTCATGATCTCGTTGACTCCTTCCGTGTACAGATCGGAGTATTTTTTCCATTCAACTTTGTTCAGGACTTCCGAGGCATTGCGCTGATGCTTCTTCAGCTTCAGGCTGGAAGGACTCTCTATGCCGCGGATAAAGATCAGCAATGCAGCGAGCAGGATGATGCCCGCAGATACGAGTGAAACCGTCAGGGTTTCTTTCTTTTGATCAGCCGGGTGAACCTCAATAACCGTCATGGATCAGCCCTTTTTCCGGGTGCCGACAAAAAAACCGACCAAAAGACTTGCTGCAAGGAGAATCAGGGTCAGTCGAAAAGAGAAGCCGCCCTGATCCGTTGTAGACTCTGAGGTCTGCGCAGATGATGCGCCTTCGCTTTTAAGGGGAGGCTCTACCACTGTGTCAGCTTTTCCTTTTGCAGAGTCATCGGGGGTAACGTCCTGCGCACGGGGGCCGTTGACAGTTTTTGTATGGGCATCATCCAGCTTAATGGAGACTGTGTACGGTGCATCGGGCATTTCAACCGTAAGATGCCCGGATTCCGGGAGCGGCCCATTCCAGAGAGGACGCCCCGTTGCCCTTTCCGAAAGGATGATTTCCGCACCGCCCGGGGCTTTTCCTGAAGAAAGTCCGGCCTCAATATAAACACTGTCACCGGCAGGTTCAGCAAGAAGCAGTACGCCGTGTGCCGAAAGGGTGCATAACAGAATTGAAAACAGAAGGAATGATTTTTTAAGCATGAAGCGCCTCTCTTTATGTTTAATATCAACAGTAATATACACTTGTTACGAAGTTTTTGCCAAATTATTCAATGTGTAAACAATCTCTCCGTCAAGGATGGTTGTATCAGTTCGTCCGCGCAGGGCTTTTCCCGTAAAGGCGCTGTTGATACCTTTGGAGAAAAAGAGCTGCGGATCCACGACCCATTCACAGTCGGGGTCAATGATTGTAATATCCGCAGGAGTTGCAGGGGCAAGGGAACCGCCTTCGGTTTTGATGATCTGTGCCGGAACAGTGGAAAGTTTGCTGATAAGCTCGCTCGGCGTCAGTATGTGTGTATGCACAAGCTCCGTCAGGGCTACGCCAACCGTTGTTTCAAGCCCGACGACACCAAAAGCCGCCGTATCAAAGGCCCCGTCTTTGTCCTCGATCGTATGGGGGGCATGGTCCGAGGCAATCGCATCGAGGGTGCCGTCGCGCAGAGCCGCGAGGATCGCTTCATAATCTTTTTTGCCGCGCAGGGGCGGATTCATTTTCCGGTACGTATTGTATTCAACATCCGCATCGGTGTAGGTGAAATAATGGGGTGCTGTTTCGGCGGTTACGGGGATGCTCCGTTCTTTGGCACGTCGAATCTGGTCCAGTGCTCCTGCACTGGATACATGGCAGATATGAACCGGAGTGTTGGTGTATTCGGCAATCATAATATGCCGGGCAACATCGATATCTTCGGATATCGCGGGAATGCCCGGAATCCCCAGTCGGGTTGATTCGGCGGATTCGTTCATGGCACCATTTGCAAGATCTTTATCTTCACAATGGCACAGCACGGGGATATTGAACATCTTTGCATAATTGACCGCATTCTTCAGCATATCCGAGCGGTAGATCGATTTTCCGTCGTCGGAAACTGCCACGGCACCGGCCTGAATCATCTCGCCGTAGGGAGCGATCTCTTCGCCGGAAAGTCCTTTTGTCATAGAGCCCACAGGGTAGACGCGGGATGGGAGATTTCTGCTGCGCTGTTTGATATAGCGGATCTTCTGTTCCGTGTCAGTAATCGGGTTTGTGTTGGGCATGCAGGCAACCCCCGTGAACCCTCCAGCCGCAGCTGCGCGTGTACCGGTCTCTATGGTTTCTTTGTTTTCGCCGCCGGGCTCGCGAAGATGAACGTGAATATCAATCAGTCCCGGGCTGACCCACTTCCCTGTTGCGTTAATGGTACGATCCGGAGTAAAGTCGGTGGGGATCGTTTCAACGGCAAGTATTTTCCCGTTTTCCACGGCAATGTCTGCAATGACGTCCATATTCTGTTTTGGGTCTATAACCCGTCCGCCCGTTATCAGTATTTTTTCTTTTCGTCCGGTCAGGGTTGCTGTTTGCCCGGTGTAATGTTTATCCATTTTCGCCTCCTCCAAGGAGATAGAGGACCGCCATGCGTGTGGCGAGTCCGTTGGTGACCTGGTCCAGTATTACAGAATTGCTGCTGTCAGCGATTTCCGATGAAAGTTCTACGCCGCGGTTGATTGGTCCCGGATGCATAATCAGGGCATCCTGCCGTGCATGTTTCATGGCATCCCGATCGATACCGAAGAGTTTCCGGTATTCACGAAGGGTGGGGAAGAGCCCTCTGTTCTGCCGTTCCAGCTGAGGCCGAAGGAGCATAATGACATCGGCCTCGGCAATGGCTTCGTTGACGGAGGTGGTTATTTCGCAGTCCAGGGCCGCCCGGTCCTGCGGAAGAAGTGTTGATGGGCCGCAGAGCACCGGATGCATACCCAGTTTCTGCATGGCCCATACATTGGACCGTGCCACGCGGCTGTGCAGGATATCCCCGATAATAGCTACACGTACTCCTGCAAGTCTGCCCAGCTTCTGGCGGATTGTCATAATATCAAGCAGCGCCTGCGTGGGATGCTCGTGGTAGCCGTCCCCGGCGTTGACAATGACAGCATCCGTGCATTCGGTGAGAAATGCCGGGACTCCGGCGCTCTGATGACGGACGACAACCATGTCGATTTTCATGGCTTCGATATTCTGAATTGTGTCTTTGAGGTTTTCCCCCTTGGCGACGGAGGAGCCGGAGCGGGAGAAATTCAGGGGACTTGCGGAGAGGCGTTTTTCTGCCATTTCAAAAGATATTTTCGTCCGCGTTGAATTCTCATAGAAAAAATTGACAATTGTTTTGCCCCGCAGAGTGGGGACGACTTTAATATCGCGTTTCAGAACATCAAAGAAATTATCCGCTGTATCCAGTATGGTACGGATATCTTCGGCAGGGGTTTCGCGCAGGCCGAGAAGATGTTTTATGGAAAGGCTCATTATGCCCCCTCCTTCTGTGTCAGCCAGAGCGAATCTTCTTCATTATCAATGTCGGAGACACGCAGGGCGATGGAGTGGTCCGCATCTGCTGAAAACCGCTGCCCTGTGTAGTCAGGCTGTATGGGAATCTCTCTGCCCCCTCTTTCAGCAAGAACAGCCAGTTTTACCGCCCGGGGACGTCCCATGTCCATGATTGCATCAAGGGCGGCGCGCACGGTGCGCCCTGTATGCAGAACATCATCCACCAGTATAATGACCCGGTCTTTGACATCAAAGGGGATATCCGTTTCCCGCAGACCGTGCCCGGGAATCACGCTGCGATAGTCATCGCGGTAGAGGGATGTGTCGAGAATACCCTGCGGAACAGGGCGTTTTTCGAGACCTTCGATAATCGAAGCAAGTCGTTTCGAAAGAGAAATGCCCCGGGTCTGAATCCCGATGAGGGCAAGGGCGGAAAGATCCCTGTTCTCTTCCAGTATCTGGTGGGACATACGGTTCAGGGAGCGGCGAATTTCCTGATCCGTCATAAGCTGTCTGATTTTTTTCATGCTGGTTTCAGCCCCTGTGGAAATTAATTCTACATAAAAATAATTTTAATGTTGTTTTCATATGGTCTTTTAATTTATTTCTTTCGAAGTTAGTTTAACCTCTATTTACTGTAATGACTTACACAAGGAGTTGTTTATGAAACATCTTATCAGAATGGTCTCCCTTTCACTGGTTGCGGCGACCGCAATCTGGGCGGACAACGCCCGTCTCGATGCATTAAACACTATGTCGCAGCGGGATATGAACGATATTAAAGAGAATCCGGCGCTCATGGAGGAGTACGGGGATATGGTACAGGCTTCATCCAATACATCCGGCGATTATAATTTCCTTCTGGCCAAAAAAATCTCCAACAGTATCTATCTCGGTGCGGAGATGGCAACAGGGTCAGTCCTGCGCGGCAGCTTTTACACTGAAGCGCAGAATTACGTCGGTGTATCCGATTATTCCGTCAATTCAATTCCCAATATTCTTTTTGCCGTCAATATGGGAAATGTGGATCTCGGTATTAAGCTGATGTACGAAATGTATCGGAATAAAAGTGTTGATGAATCAACGTCAGGGGATGTGACCACCACGCAGACTGAACGTGATCTCATGTCTACAAAGGGGCTGATGGTCTCTGCTGTTATCGGTGAGGGCGCTTCTGTGGAGCCCTATGTGAGTGTCATGCTGCCCAAGGCGAGCTCCATCAGCGAAACCACCTATGACGGTGGTGATAATGACGATACCAAAACCGAGTACAAGGATGATCTCGGTATTGCTTTGAACGCCGGTTTTCAGGTGCGCATGCCCATGAATCGTGCGGAAATGGTTGCCGGTGCCGCCTGGCAGCTGGAAAAATACCGTTTCGCCACGGAAAATGATCCCGGCGAGGTAGACAAAAGCACCGTCACCCACAGCGATATTTACTGGGATTATAATCTCGGATTCGTGGGCACCCTCGGCGATGATCTTCAGTGGGCGGCAGAGTATGTAGGCAGCATCTTTATCGACAAAACTGTTGATGAGCCCGAAGGTGAGAATGAAGTGGATACGCGCAATCGCGATAACGATGTGATGAATACCTTTGCTCTCTCTTTTGAAAAGCCTGTTGAAGGGTTCTGGATCTTTGATACATTTACTCCCCGCGCCGGTCTGGCCTATGCGTACAATCTTGACGTAACCGATGATAAGGATACTGAGGATGAGTCCTATCATAATGAAAGCATTACGTCTGATTATAACGGCGTAAACCTTACGTCCGGTTTTGGCCTGAGCAAAGGCCGGGCCACTGTTGACGTTGCGGCTGATTTCGGTGATTGGAACAATGTTATGACCGGCCCCTCCGGTTTGGCGGCATCTTTGACGGTTGATTTTGGTGGATCATCAGCATCTTCTTCCGCTGATTCAGAAACCTCCGCTTCTGACGAAGATGGATGGGAAGTACAGTAGCCTGTATTTTCGGCAACAGCCCATTTCGGTGCGACCTGTAAAAGGGTCGCACTTTTTTTTGCAAATATGTATTTTTATGCAAAAAAAGGTGTTGGGATGTTTTTTGATTATTTATCTGAAGTAACGGGACTTGCCATCTTTCAAAGCCGTTTCTTTGCCGGGGCCTTTGCGGTTATTGCGGCCTTTCTGTGCGGTCTTGTGCTCTTTCCTCATTATATTCGTCTGTTGCGGCGTCTGCATTTCAGCTCCGAGCTGGAATCGGCATCGCGTCAACCTGTTATGCCCGCGGGCATTCTTTTCATGATAATTATCATTCCCACGGTTTTTCTGACCTCCCGTTTTAATGTGTATGTTACTGCTGCTCTGGGGGTGTATTTTTTCTACAGTCTGATCGGCGCCGCCGATGATATTGCAAAGATTATCAACAAACGCCGCCTGGCCCGCAATGAAATAAGTGTAAAGGAGTATCAGTATAAAACCGACGGTATCTCTGCATCGGTTCGTCTGCTCCTGTATATTCTTATTGCGGCCCTGACGGCGATTGTCTGTTTCTGCACAATACCGGAAATAAATCTGGAGGTCACCATTCCCTTCATGGGGAGTCACGAAGGAGTTGCCCTGCCTGTGTGGATTTTTATTCCCCTGATGACCCTGGTCATTGCCACCATGGCAAACGGGGTGAATTTTACCGACGGCTTTGACACCCTCGCAACGGTGCCACTTGTTTCAAATTTTGTTTTTATTGCTCTTATCGGGTATGTTTCAAGCAGACCGGACTGGAGTCAGTATTTTCTGGTTCCCCAGATTCAGGGGTTCAATGAAGCAATACCCATGGTCGGTGCTGTTATTGGCGTGCTTCTTGTATTTCTCTGGTTTAATTCACCTCCTTCGGATATTATCATGGGTGATTCCGGATCAATCGGGCTGGGTGGTTTGCTCGGTATAATGTTTGTCTTTGTAAAGGCCGAGTTTTATCTTCCCGTGGTGGGCTTTGTTTTTCTTGTTGAGTTTGCCTCCAGTTTTCTGCAGATTTTTTATTACAAACTGACCGGAAAGCGTCTCTTTCGTATGGCGCCGATTCATCACCATTTTCAGATTAAACTTCGTGAAAGCGGCGTTCATAATCGCAAAGGTGACATTATCTCCAAGATTACCTGGCGGTTTCATATCGTTTCAGTCATTCTTCTGGTTGTGGGGCTTGTCCTCTTTCTGAAAGTGAGATAAGAACGTATGGTAACAGATCTTTTCAGCACGTATACATCTCCGGCGGGGCGTGAGTTTTCTCTTGTGGCAGGGCATTTTGCCGGAATATCTCCGGCCAGCAGAATCCTTGATGCAGGATGCGGCTTCGGTGACGGTGTCTGCAATATTGTTTCGGAGTTTCGCTGTAAAGCCCTTGCCGTTGATATTAACGGTGATAATGTGGAGCGTGCCCGCCGGCGCGCCGAAGAAGACCGAATCAGTCATCTTATTCGCTTTGAAGCCGGGGATGTGCGCAGCCTCTCCCGGGATGAGCAGCGTTTTGACCTAATCCTTGCTGAAGGTGGGATCCTTAGTCTTCTCGGCCGTGAAAAGGGGTTGAGCCTTTTTCATGATCGTCTTTCTGATCGCGGCTGGCTCGCCTTCTCTGACCTGATTCTTTTAACGGGGGTGGAAAATATTCCCCGTGAGGTGTTGGGCATTTACGATAATCGTCATTACCGGTACGAGAGTGAAGCTTCGTATCGCAAAATGCTGAGTGAGCTTGGCTTTGAGATTCGTCTTATGACCCTTGTTCCGCCCAGCGGATGGGATAATTATTATGCCCACATGGCGCGCAGACTTGAAGACTGTGACGGTTTCTTTGCTGATCGGGACGTAAAACGCGCCTTTCATCGGGAAATTGATATATTCTACCGCCTGGAAGGGTTTCGCTACATCGGCTATCTGTTTGGCATGGTTCGTAAAAAAAGCCCGGTATAAAACAGGGATATCCCGGACAGGATATCCCTTTGCAAACACCTTAACGGGGAAGTCAGGTGTGGGGAGACTCATGATTTTATTACCCCTATCGGTACTAATGGGCACTGACTTTATTCTTTTTTGATAAAAATCTGCTCTTTCTTAAAGTTACTGTATTTTGATTCCATGATATAGGTGCCTGCGGGAACAAATGCAATATCCCGGATGCTGCAGATTCGTTGTGTCGGCGTTATGCGTCCCGCACGGCGTCCTTTTGGTGTATACAGAGAGACTTCCCTGGGCAGAGGGCCGGTAAAATGAATCTGTCCGTTTTGCACTGTTACATCAGAGAGGCCGGTGGAGGCGTCTGTTGTGGCGAGAATTGGAGTATTGCCCGTGTCTGAGAGACGCAGGGTTTGTTTGTGAAGGCTGTCGGAAAGGGTGCATTCAGCCCAGATACGCCCGCCATCCTTTTCGAGGGAAATGCGATACGTTCCCTTGAATCCCCGAAAGGAGATTTCGGAATTACTGTTGAGTGTCAGGCTGGTGTCGGTGTGCCAGTCCTTTTTCCAGAGTCGGGAGAGTGAGTCTGCGGCGGGCTTGGGGCTTTTATCCGGGCGAAACAATCCTGCCCCTGTGGTGGAATCCGTCGGTCCGATCCACTGTATCTTATCCCAAAAGCCCCACAGCAGTATGCCGTCCACTGCAGGATGTGAGAATGCCGTTCGAATAAAACGGGCATATTCAGCAGCCTGTTCTGTTTCGGAAAGAGGCACTCCCGTATCCCGTGTTCCCATATCAAATTCGGTTATTTTAATATCAATGCCGAGGGAGTCCAGCTTATCCAGCCTGTGCCGAATCAGGTCCGGGTAGATTCGGTTGTTTCCGAAATGACATTGAACCCCGATTCCGTCAATGGGGACGCCCCGTTCCTGCATGCCTGCAACAAGATCATAGAGTGTCTCCGTCTGTCCACCGGCAATGACACTGTACTCATTCAGGTAGAGTGCTGCTTCGGGATCGGCACGGCGTGCCCAGATAAATGCGGAATCCATTAAGGCCCAGTAGTTGTCGGGATACAGCTGACGGGTTTTTTTGAAAAAAGTGGGCTCGTGAAAGGGTTCGTTCCAGACATCGTAATCATCCACGCTTCCCTTAAAAAGGGTGAGATCCCGGGTGATGCGCTCCTGTACAGCTGCCGTTAACTCACGGGCATTCAGGTTGTTGGGCCAATGTGACTCAAAGCCGTACTCCTGCAGGCCCCACATAAGAACATGACCACGCAAAGAAAGCCCGTTACTGTCAGCATAGGCGATGTACTCCTGGATGCTTTGAGTGTCTATTTCTCCGGGGGACGGTTCGTAGTCAACCCATTTGAATGCATTTTCTGTGACAACTTCATTAAATAAATCCGCCGCAGTTTCACGGTACCATTGGTCGTCGGATGTTGTTGTGTCAAGGTTGAGTGCTGTGCCGAAGGGGAAGCTGTGTCGCACCAGCTGTGCCCGGGCCTGCAGTCCGGAGAGGGAGGCCCCCTCTGAATCCTGCAGGTGAAGGGTTATATCCGTTTTGCGCAGTGAATCGATACGGTCATCTGCCTTCAGATACCAGGAGTTTGTGTTATCCAGAGTGTCAATGACCTGTACAGAAATATTGTCCAGATCGTAGGTTCCCGGTGATTTCCCCATGTCAATGGTGATTACGAGAGAGTCCTGTCCGCTGATATCGCTGGAAAAATTGCCTGAGTAATGGGCGTAATCCTCCCGCAGATCAAAGGTAAAGCCCTCTTTATACGACCAGTCCCGTCGGTATGAAATGCTGACCTGCACCGGATTTGTTCCCCTGGCATCCATGGAGAAACGGTACAGGAGATTATTTTCGCAGGTCCATGTGGGGAGTTTGAGCTGGATGTACCAGTCTTCCGGCTGACCTTCAAACACCTTGATTCGTGCGCCGTAGCTGCCGGTGAAGGCTGCCTCGGAGGATTGAAAGCTGGAGCTGACGGCAGAGGAATCGACGGAGTCCTGCAGAGATATCTTCCATGCAGGGTCGTAGTATTCAAAAGAGCCCGTGGGAAAGATGTTTTCCCGTGAAAAAAGGAGCAGGGCAGTAATGCTGATCAGGAGTGATATGTTTTGTAACTTCAATTATGCTACCCTTCGAAAAAGTATCTATTTATATTATAAGAAATTTATTTATCTTATGCATAGATAAGTTGAAGAAATCAAATTATACCGGAGTTACTATGAGCAAAGAATTTTACCGCAAAATTGCCTGCATCGGAGCCGGCTATGTGGGAGGACCCACAATGGCCGTTATCGCACAGAAATGCCCCGAATATAAAGTTACCGTCCTCGATATTAATGAGCAGAAGATTGCCGCCTGGCAGAGTACGGATCTCCCCGTATATGAGCCCGGTCTGGATGATGTTGTCCGTGAGGCCCGCGGGCGCAACCTCTTTTTCTCCACGAATGTACAGAAGGAAATCAACGAAGCGGATATCATCTTTGTATCGGTTAATACTCCCACAAAAACCTATGGGATCGGTGCCGGAAAAGCATCGGATCTGCAGTTTTGGGAAAAAACTGCCCGGGATATTATTGCAGCATCGGACAGTGATAAAATTATTGTTGAAAAAAGTACCCTTCCCGTGCGTACGGCTGAAGCCATGGAACGGGTTCTCAATGCCAATGAGAAGGGACTGCATTTTGAGGTTCTTTCCAATCCGGAGTTTCTTGCAGAAGGTACAGCTATCCGCGATCTTCATGAGCCCGACCGGGTCCTGGTCGGTTCCATGGAGACCGAAGGTGGAATTGCTGCGCGCAGTGAATTGGTGAAGTTGTATGAGAACTGGGTCCCCGCAGAGCGTATTGTAACAAGTAATGTATGGAGTTCCGAGCTTTCCAAGCTTGTGGCCAATGCCTTTTTGGCGCAGCGTGTTTCTTCTATCAATGCTGTTTCTGCGGTGTGTGAAAAAACGCATGCCGATGTCACAGAGATTTCCCATGCTATCGGTATGGACCGCCGTATCGGAGCAAAATTTCTCAATGCCAGTGTTGGGTTCGGTGGCTCCTGTTTTAAAAAGGATGTCCTCAACCTGGTCTACATCGCTGAGTCAAACGGTCTTCCCGAAGTTGCGCGCTACTGGGAAGCGGTGATTGCCATGAATGAGTATCAGGAAAAGCGCTTTGTGCACCAGATGGTTCAGGCAATGTTTAATACTGTAGCCGGCAAGCGTCTGGCTCTTTTCGGCTTTGCCTTCAAAAAGGATACCGGTGATACCCGTGAATCCCCGGCTATCTATATTTCACGTATGCTTGCAGAGGAGCATGCTGATCTGGTTATCAGCGATCCCAAGGCCTTGAAAAATGCCCAAAACGATCTGCGCGATATTGACGGCGTTGAGTATGAGGAGGATCCCTATAAAGCTGCAGAAAATGCCTTTGCTGTGGCTGTTCTTACGGAGTGGGATCAGTACCGCGATCTTGATTATGAGAAGATTTACCGTGCCATGAATAAACCTGCCATGATCTTTGACGGGCGCAATATACTGGATCACCGCAGACTTTTTGAAATTGGTTTTAATGTGTACCGTATCGGAAAAACACCTCTTGTTCATTAAAATATGCTTCCTTCCTGACCCCGGTCTGAAGGAGGTGCGGTGATCATCGGGCTTGGAAATGATATTGTATCAGTGGAGCGTATTTCCCGCCTTCTTCAAAAACAGTATTCCCGCCGTTTTGTTGCCCGTGTATTCACGGAGCATGAGCGGGAGTATTCTTTTCGTCAGGCTGATCCCGCTTACCGTCTGGCTGCCCGCTGGGCGGTGAAAGAGGCTTTCTACAAAGCTCTGCCTGAATCCCTGCAGGGCTTGGCCCGGTGGCACAGCGTTGAGTTGCGCCGTGACGGAAAAAAACCGGTTCTGAACGTGGTGGATGGTGCATTCCGTTCATCCCTGGAGGATGCAGGAGTGATGCATATTCACCATTCTGTCAGCCACGAACGGCGCTATGCTGCGGCAGTGGTTATCCTTGCGGGGGACCGGTGATTATTGTCGGCGTGGATCCCGGTACGCGATCAACCGGATTTGGCGTGCTGCGCGCGCAGGGTGCCCGTATCCGCTGCGAAGAGTACGGCATTATACGTACTGATGCAAAAAAGGATATGTCCCGCCGTCTTCACGAAATATATTTAAGCCTGCAGTCCATTCTTGTGACCTGGGAACCGGATCTTGTTGCCGTTGAAAAAGCATTTATGGGCAAAAATGTTCAGAGTGCCCTGAAACTGGGACAGGCCCGCGGGGTGATACTCCTTGCTGCTCAGGAGTCAGGTGCCAGGATCGCAGAGTTTGCTCCCACGGCGGTAAAAAAGAGTGTCGTCGGCAGCGGCCGCGCTGAAAAGGGGCAGGTGGAGTTTATGGTACGCCGTCTGCTGGGACTTTCAGACCGCAAGATTCGTGACGATGCATTTGATGCCCTCGGTATTGCTCTGTGTGCGTGTAATCACGGATTGAATCGGTAGGTCTTTCTCTTTTCGAAGGGATCAATTATTTTTCAGGACAGTACTGGAGTCAGATATGTATGATTTTATTCGCGGTGAATGTGTGTCCTGCCATGACGGTGTTGCCGTTATCGATACCGGGGCCGTTGGATATGCTCTGGGGGTTTCTGATCATACCGCCGGGGCTCTTCTTGAAGGTTCCGGGGCGGTTAAGCTCTATACCCATTACCATATTACGGACAACTCCCATGGTCTCTTTGGTTTTATTAATCATCATGAACGGATGATTTTCCGCATTCTTATCGGTATCAACAAGGTGGGGCCGAAGCTTGCTCTCAGTATTCTTTCAACGTTGACCGTTGGGCAGATAGCAGCTGCGGTACAGCGTGAAGACAGCACGGGGTTTGAACAGGTTTCCGGTGTGGGTAAAAAGACAGCCTCGCGTTTGATTCTTGAGCTAAAGGACCGCATTGATCTGCAGCACTTCGGTATGGATGAGCAACTGCACCGAAGTCCTGCTGCATCCGGGCGCCTTGCGCCGCAAAAAGACTCTGTTCAGGATGAGGCCTACACGGCTCTCATGGCCCTCGGATATGGCGACAGTCAGGTGAGAAAAGCCATTGCTCAGATTAACGAACAGGCCCAGGATGATATGTCTGTTCAGGATTGGATAACCCAGGCCCTGCGGATAATATAGCATGAGTGATAATATAGAACGAATTGTTTCCCCTGCGGAAGCGCATACCGATTTCGACCTTGACCGAACCCTGCGACCGCAGCATTTTTCCGATTTTATCGGCCAGGAAAAGTTGAAACGCAATCTCTCCATCTTTGTTGAGGCGGCGCGAAAGAGGGGGGAGGCTCTGGATCATATTCTGTTTTCCGGTCCTCCGGGGCTGGGTAAGACCACTCTGGCGCGGATACTTGCCAATGAAATTGGTGTTGGTATTACCATTACATCTGGGCCGGTTCTTGAGAAAAAAGGTGATCTTGCGGGCAACCTTACGGGTCTTGAAGATCGGGAAATCTTTTTTATCGATGAAATTCATCGCCTCAACCGTGTTGTTGAAGAGTCCCTGTATCCGGCCATTGAGGATTTTGCCTTTGACATTGTTACCGGGGAAGGGCCGGCGGCAAAATCGATCCGCCTTCCCCTCAAGCCGTTTACTCTGGTCGGTGCCACAACGAGAGCCGGCCTGATTACTGCTCCCATGCATGCACGTTTTGGTTACGTGGGCCGCATGACCTACTATTCACCTCAGGATCTGCAGCGGATTATTCAGCGCTCGGCGGGGCTTCTGTCCATCCCCTGTGAAACAGATGCAGCCCTGGAACTGGGCCGACGATCCCGGGGGACACCGCGTATTGCCAATCGACTTCTGCGAAGAACCCGCGATGTTGCCGATGTTCGCGGTGATGGCGTGATAACCCGTCAGTTGGTGTTGGAGACATGCAATATGCTGGGCATTGATCAGAGCGGTCTTGATGAAATGGATAAGGCCATTCTTACCGCGATCATTGAGCATTACGGCGGTGGTCCTGTGGGAATCAAAAATATCGCAGTGGTTGTGGGAGAGGAAACCGATACCATTGAGGATGTGTACGAGCCATTCCTGATTCAGGCGGGGTTTCTGAAACGAACACCAAAGGGGCGCGAAGTAACGCCGAGGACATATACGCATTTGGGGGTAAGGCCCAAAGACATGCGCGGAACCCAGGGAACCCTTTTCGGAGATATACAATAACAGGAGGTAGTATGACGTTTGAGGATGTTGGCAGGTTTCTGCTTATTGCCGGTGGAATTATCTTTTTCCTCGGAGTACTGTTTCTTTTCTTCAGGGATATGCCCAACATACGCCTGTGGGGTGATATCTTTTTGCGAAAAGGCGATTTCCAGCTGTACATACCCGTGACAACATCCATTATTGTGTCACTGGTAATTACGCTGATTGTGAATATTTTTATCCGGTAAACCCGCTCAGCGTTTCTTCATAATGCTTTCATTAACGCGATCTCTCAGCAGTGTTGATGCCTCAAAGATCGGTTTGTAACTTTCCCGCACCTGTACCCGCTCATTTGTTCGGGGGTTTCTGGCTGTATGAGGAGCTCTTTTTTTGATTTTAAAGCGTCCAAACCCACGCAGTTCAATATTGCGTCCCCTTTGAAGAGCCCGGCCTACGGAGTTCATGAATGATTCGAGGACAAGTTTTGTATCCCCCTGGGTCTGGCCACACTTGTCAGAGATGTTTTCGACCAACTCTCTTTTGGTAATGTTCTTCATTGTATTACTCCTGTTTTCGCAGTATAATCAATCTCTTTAGATAGTATTATGCCATAGAAACCATAAAAATCAATTCTTTTTTGAAAGAATTTTCTTTTTGTACAGCGCAATGTCATCCAGGGGATGCCGTGAGAGTATTTCGTTGTAGACTTCAAGGGCTGCTTCCACAGCGCCGCTTTTTTCATAGGCCGCCGCTGTCTGGTACATGATATCACGTCGTTCCCCGGCGATACTCCGGGCATCCCTGAAGTAGTCAAGGGCGGTGGAATACTTGTCGTATTCCATAAAGATAAGGCCGATTCTGTAATGGCTTTTCCAGTGATCCGGTTCCTGCGCGATGATTTGCTGATAGTATTCTGCTGCTTCACGCAGGTTTTGTGCATCAAAAAGAAAATTGGCGAAACTGTAGAGCAGGTTGATGTCTGTTCCATTCAGGCGCAGGGCCATGCGAAATTCCTTTTCTGCTTTTTTGTGCTGTTCCTGTGTGAAGTAAATCTGTGCAAGCAGGGCGTGGGAGCGATAATACAGCGGGGTGCGGGCAGTGCTTTTCTTCAGAAGAGTGACGGCCTGCGCCACGGCACTGGTGTCCTCTTTGAGCAGAGCATAGGCTTTGAAAAAAAACGGTGTACCGCGAAGTGAGTCCTCTTCAAGCATTTTTGCTGCAATTGTATCTGCAAGAAAAGGGTGTTTGCGGTATACTTTCTCTGCTGCTGCACGGAGTGCCGGAATGTTGCCGCTCAGTTCTGAGAGGAATGCATTATTCCTGATCTTTCGGGAAAGCTCCTCGGGATTACTGTTTTCAACAATGAGAGTGTTGACTGTATCTCTGCTGCAGTATTTGCGCAGGGAGTCAATGTAGCGGGCGGCGGTATTCTGCTGATTCAGGGCGGTTAGAATGCGGGCCATATCTTTCAGGTACTGTGTATCTGCCGGACTGGCTTTCAGTAACCGCTCGAGCATTCTCCCGGCAGTTCGGTATTCGCCCCGGGCTGTAAGGTGCGGGTAGGCTATGGTGTAGGCCAAAGACGAGAGTGAGTCCTCCCGGCGGAGCTCTTTTGCGGTTTTTTCTGCGGAATCGTTTTCTGTTTCACGCGGGGGGGCAGACTCTGTTTGTGAATCCTTTCCTGTGAGCGGGGAGGTAAGGTTGAGCAGAATCAGCAGAATACCCATGCCGAAAAGAAACGCCGATGATATGAGGGCCGTGGCCCCGACTATCTGCTTTTCCCGCGAACTGATGGGGAGTTTCTTTATCAGTGGAAGTGCTTCCAGCGTTGATAATGATATCATGAACTGCCTCAAACAAAAAAAGAGAGCGCCGCAGGACGGGCTCTCTTACATGGTCGCACAGGTATCAATTTAAAATCCGAAATCCTCAATGAGTTTGTCCGCAAGTTTGTTTGCAAACTGAGAAGAATCGTAATATCCAGAGTCAATTTTATCCTTAACTTCAGCTATTTTATCTTCACGAATATCCGGTTCAGCCTGTAACCTGGCAGCAACCATTTTGCTGTTTGCCTCCGCAGAACCCGCTTTTCCTGCACCGGAAGAGAGGCTGGCCTTATCATTGCGCGATATGCTGCCGCCCTTCCCGGACGAGGTGGCTTTCTTCTTATTATGAGAGGAGCTCACCTTGCGAAATTCGGCCGAGACCATGCTGTTTAAAGAGTCAAGTCTCATAACCACCTCCTTGTTCCTTACTTTCTTATATTATATACATCGGAAAATATTGCACTGCCTTTAGGAAAAACAAGAAAATATTTCTATTTATACGCCGCCAATCATGGAGAACATGGGCATGTACATGGCTATAAGGATACTTCCGATAATAATCCCCATAACCACAATCATGATTGGTTCGATAATGCTGGTAAGGCTTTCCACAGCAGCGTCAACTTCTTCTTCGTAGAATTTTGAGACCTTTGCAAGCATGCTGGAGATGTCCCCGGTTTTTTCACCGACCGCAATCATGTGCAGAACCATGGGCGGGAAGATTCCGACATCCTTGAGTGGTTCAGAAATGCTTTTGCCGCCTTTGATTTCCTCCACGGATTTCATCAGGCCTTCCTCAATCGGTTTGATCCCGGCAGTTTTTGCCGTAATAGTCATGGCCTGAATAATATTGATACCCGAGGAAAGGAGTGTTCCCAAAGTCTGGGAAAAGCGGCTTACGGCGGTTTTGAGAATGAGGTTGCCCAGTACGGGCATCTTTAAGGCCAGTTTGTCCAGGGTTCGTTTGCCGTTTTCGGTTTTGCGGTACTGTACAAAACCAACGATTACGGCTATGATCCCCAGAAGAATTGTTACGATATTTCCCCGCAGAAAATTGGAGATGTTCACCACAACCTGCGTTGCGGCAGGCAGATCGCGCCCCATGCCCGTAAAAAGGTCGGCAAAGGTGGGAACAACAAAGGTCAGCATAATTGCTGTTGCGGCAATACACACAACGATCAACACGATCGGGTAGGTGAGTGCGCCCTTGACTTTCCGCTGAAGCTTGCTGTTTTTCTCCATGTATTCAGCCAGACGCAGAAGTATGTCATCGAGATTACCCGATGCTTCACCGGCGGCTATCATGTTGCAGTAGAGCGGAGTGAATATTTTCGGGTGCCTGCGCATGGAGTCTGCCAGGGTGTTACCACCCTGAATATCCATGGAAATGTCTTTGAGCGCGTTCTGCAGTACGGGTACTTCTGTCTGGTCTGCAAGAATATCCATACACTGTACCAGGGGGAGCCCTGCGTCAATCATGGCGGCAAACTGCCGGGTGAAACGGGATATGTCATCCAGTTTTGGAGCGCCCGAAAGAAGTCCGATCTGATTGGTTCGTTTCTCCTTAATGGATGTTGGGCGTATCCCTTTTCGGCGAAGACTGCTGATGGCAGCGTTCTTGTCTTTTACCTTCAGTTCTCCGTTTACGCGTTTTCTGTTTCTGTCTACACCTGAATACTGAAATAGGGGCATTGGTTCTCCTCTTATTCAAAAAGCAATTTCTGAAGACCTGCGGGGTCGGGGCTTTTTTTCATTATATCGTTGAGAGTTACAAGATTGTCATTGTACAGGCGGGAGAGATCCATGTTCATGGTATGCATTCCCTCGCGGGCACCAAGCTCCATCATGCCGGAAAGCTGGTGAATCTTATCGTCCCGGATCAATTGGCGGATCCCGGAATTGGGCACCAGCAGTTCCGTTGCCACAATGCGCCCTCCCGTGGTTTTGGGCAGGAGGGCCTGACTGATAATAGCTTCAAGAACCATGGACAACTGTGTACGGATGGTGGCTTTTTGATTTGCCGGAAACACGTCCACTACACGGCTGATGGTTTTCGGTGCGGAGTTTGTATGCAGGGTGGCAAAAGTCAGATGTCCTGTTTCTGCTATGGTCAGGGCTGCCTGAATGGTTTCCAGATCCCGCAACTCACCGATGAGAACAATATCGGGGTCCTGCCTGAGAGCCGATTTAAGGGCATTGGTGAAGCCGTGGGTATCCTGTTTGATTTCCCGCTGATTTACCATACAGCTTTTATGCCGGTGCACAAACTCAATAGGGTCTTCGATGGTGAGAATATGCTCGGAACGGTTCTCATTCAGAAAATCTATCATCGATGCCAGAGTGGTGGACTTACCGCTCCCTGTGGGGCCCGTTACAAGTATCAGCCCGTTGGGGCGATCCATGAGAGTCTTAATGACCGGCGGCAGACCGAGATCGTCGAATTCCCGGATTTCCGTGGGGATGATACGCAGGGAGGTTGCCACACAGCCGCGTTGCATGTACACATTTGCCCTGAAGCGTCCGATGTTTTTTGCGCCGAAGGAAAAATCAACCTCTTTCTCATTTTCAAAAAACTTGCGTTGCTTTTCCGTCATTATACTGTATGCCAGAGTTTCCGTCTGGTTCTTACTGAGTTTATCCGTTCCCCCCGGCGTCAGTTTTCCGTCCACACGATACATTGGCGGCAGTCCTGCAGTGATATGAATATCTGAAGCACCCAGGTCCAGGCACTTCTTCAGGAGTTCCTGAAATGAAGCCATATTGGTATCCAGTTTCTTAAAAGTTCAACCCTTACAGAATATAATAATATATGATTTTTGCGCAAATAAATCCCGAATAATTGTAAATCATAGTATAATTGCCCTGATTACCGGTAATAATGATCTTTCCGTTTGACATGTTTTAAAACACAAATATTATATTACCTGTAATTGTAGTAATCTAACAGATGTTGAAACTTATTAGGAAGGTTTTAGAATGGCTGGAGTACAGAAGAATAACGGTTCATTCAGTTTTTCCAAGGATAATGAAGTCTGCATATCGGAAAAACGTGGGGATATAACGCGAGAGCCCTGGCTGATGCTGCTTGCACGGCGAAATAAAAAACCAACGGAGACTCTCTGCTGGGGGCTGACCAATAATGGCACAACCTTTGCCCGTATCGGCACGCAGGAAGGTGATCTGCTGAATGGTTTTGTCCACGAAGATCCCTATAAAACCCGTCTGCTCGGCCCATATGCGTACATTGTGGATGAGAACGGAGACTATTTCTCCAATACATGGTATCCGGTTATGCACGACGGGCAGAGTCTGGATACGACCTTTGGGTTCGGCTACGTAAAGTACGAAACCTCCTATAAAGATTTTTCTGTGGAAACGACCAACTTCGTGCCCAATCAGTACGATGCCATGGTCCAGATTCTCAAAATCAAAAACAACGGGTCCTCTGCGCGCAAAATTAAACTCTACAATGTAAACCCGATTAATATCGGTGATGCCCGGGATATTCAGTTCTCCGGTTTCAATACACTGATGATGGGCGGGGCAATTATTGACAGAGATGTGAACGGCGTGGTCTGGCGCAACAGTTACGGTATTCCCTTTACTGACGATGAAGAAAAAATCAACGGTGTATTCGGGAAAGTTGCGGTTCATACAACCTCTCTGGATAACAAAAGTTTCGGAACGCGGTATGACGAATTTGTCGGCCACCATACAAACACACTTGCCAATCCCGATGCCGTTACGGCGGGGCAGGAGCTTCCCAACCGTGACGCAGAAGAGCTGACGTCCGCTCTTTCATCGATCCAGAATGAAGTTGAGATCGGTGCCGGTGAAGAAAAGGAAGTTGTGGTGATTCTTGCTGCCGCCAGTACGCAGGACTACTACTGCGAAGGCAAAAAGGAACTCAAGGCTTTTCTTGCGGATGCCCTTAAGCCTGAAAAAGCATGGGCCATGTTTGAAGAAGTTAAAAAGGACTGGAATGATGAAATCAATATGCTGCAGGTTGATGTTGAAGGAGAAGAGGAGCTGACGCCCAGTTTCAAGTGGCTGCAGTATCAGTGTGCCATGGTTGCTCTTCTGAACCGAATGAAGTCGCGTTTCCATTCCGGTTTTGAGTACGGGTACGGCTTCCGTGATATTCTGCAGGATCTTCTTGCACTCCTTCCGTATGATCCCGCCCGGGCCAAAGATCTCATTAAATATACGGCTCAGCAGATGTTTTCAGACGGCTACGTGTATCATAATTTCTTCGTAAGTTCTCCCGGTGTGAAGGATTTTGTTGCCAGTGACGATCCCCTGTGGCTGATTTTTGCTGTGTGCGAATACATCAAAGAGACCGGTGATCTTGACTTCCTTGATGAGGTTGTGAACTATTGTGATGACCAGGAAGGTCACCCGTCAGCAAAAGGGTCCATACGGGAGCATCTTGAAGTGGGTATCAAAAAAGTCTGGGATCAGTCCGACGAAGGTCTTCCGTATCTGCTTATGGCTGACTGGAACGATGACCTTTCCGGGCTTTTCGCTCATACCTCAACCATGGCGGCACAGCAGCTGTACAAGGCACTGAACGATATGGTTGATCTTCTTGAACTCAAAGGTGCCGACGCTGATCTTGTGGCCGATTATAAAGTGAAGGCGCAGATTGTTAAAAAGAGCGTTGATACCCGCTGCATTGACAAAAAAGGTGATTACATTCGTGCCGTTGCACCCAAAAACGGTGATACTGAGTCCGTTCTGAATAAGATTAAACCCGGCATGAGCGGTCTGGATATGGACGACGTTCGTAAGGAGCTGGAAGATTCCAAGGCAGATGGCAACATGGTTGACCTGGGCAATTCCGAAACTGACGGAAATGTCTTTCTCTCCACTATTGCATGGGCGGGATACTCCGGAATAGCTGACAAGGAACGCTTTGACCAGTGCGTAAAAGTCTGTGACGAGGTTCTTGATGATAAGTACGGTGTAATGCTGTGCCGCGGTGACAAAGAGATGACAGAGGGAAAACTTCCCAGTGATGATCAGGCCTGGAAGCGTAATGCCCCCGGTAAAAAGGAAAACGGCGGCGGGTTCCGTCATCTTGAATCATGGTACATTGCCTCTTTGGCAAAATTCGGATACGGTAAAAAAGCCTGTGATGTGTATATGAAAACGCTTCCGGCCAAATGTTCTGAGGATGATCCTTATAACTACGCGGCTGAGCGCTTTGTGTATCCTGAATATATTTCCGGTCCCGATTCAAACGATCACGGGAAAGCCGGTCATACCTGGCTTACCGGTACGGCACCTACACGACTGGGCGTGCTGATCGACTGGATCTTTGGTGTTCGTCGGGAGTATAACGGCCTTCTGATTGACCCCTGTGTGGATCCCGGGTGGAAGAAGTTTTCTGTGGTACGTCATTTCCGGGGCAGCAAGTTTTCGATCAGCTTTACCAACACTTCCGGCGTCGAGAAAGGCGTTAAGAGTGTAACTGTTGACGGGAAAGCGATCGACGGACAGCTGATTCCTGTTTCTTTCTGCGACGGTACGGATCATACTGTGGAAGTTACCATGGGCTGATTGAATCGTCTGATTAAACGATCCTGATATGACAGGAGAGAGGCTGCGGCTTCTCTCCTTCTTTTTTTTATGGGCCCCGGCAGGGAGGGAGGTCCACCGCGGTAAGTGGCGCTGAACAATGCATTGAAACGCAGGACGGCCAGGGGCAGGGGATACTTCCTCTTTTTCATTCTCCTGTGAAAGAGTAATTCTCCTTCGACTCATCGATACGCAGCATATTTCGGTAATTGTGCCTGCTTTTGTGCAGCTGGCCCTTCCTTTTTTTGTGATATCGGGTATGGTAAATGAGCTATGGGCTGGCAGAGGGAATGAGGTCGGTGTAATGGTGTACAGGATCCCGTGTGCTGATCAGTTAAATCGTTCCTGCATTTGTTTAAAAAAATCCGTGGAGAATTCTTTGAATTCCTCGTCCTCCCGTTCACCGATTCCCGCTTCAAGGCAGTCCTCGGGAATCTCATGGAGAAAACGGCTTTCCGTTACTTTCAGGGAGCGATTGCGTACAATCTTGCTTTTGGGAAAACTCATGTAGAGGCGTTTCATGGCACGGGTCATACCCACATAAAAAAGACGGCGTTCCTCTTCAAGATTTCCCTCTTCAAGAGCTCTGCTGCTGGGGACGATCTGGTCATCGAGAATAACCATGTACACCACGGGAAACTCCAGACCTTTTGATTTATGCAGTGTCATGAGCGTTACCCCGCGCCCTCCGTCATCTTCCTGACTTTTGATAATGGAAAAATTCTGCAGAAATTCACCCAGAGATATATCCTGCTTATTGCGGCGGGCCTTGTAGACGTACGTTTCAAGTGCATGAATGAATTCATCCACGTTGGCAAGCCGCGGTTCCAGAGATTTTTGGTTTTTGTAAATGCGGCGTATATTTTCGGTATATCCTATCTCCCGCAGGAGTTGCCGCAGAAGATCATGGAGATCATCCTGTTTTTCAAAACGATCAATCCAGGGATTCATAAAATGAGCGAAGGCGGCAATATTGGCCCGCTGTGTCTCATGGAGCCCGGAAATGTCTCCGGATTTCTGAAAAGCTTCCCAGAGTGAGCATCCCCGTTCGATACAGAGATCTTCTGCACAGGTAATCGCGCTGCTGCTGATTCCCCGGTCGGGAACCTTAATGATACGGCGAAGACTGAGTTCGTCTTCCTGGTTGCCGATAAAACTGAGATAGGCGAGTATGTCCTTTACTTCCTTGCGGTCAAAAAAGCTGCTGCCGCCGTAAATATGGTAGGGAATCCGACGCAGACGCAGTTCTTCCTCAAAGCGGCGCATATGCGCATTGGTACGGAAAAGCAGGGCCTGATCCTCAAAGGGATGATGTCCCTCTTTTTTCAAATGCAACAGTTTTTCCACAACCCAGAGAACTTCATCCTCTTCGTCTTCGGCTTTGTAGGTTTTTATGGAATAGCCGGGGCCGGCGTGGGAGCAGATCTGCTTTTCCCTGCGCTGGGTATTACGGGCCACAACGGCATTGGCACCGCGAACAATCTCTTCGGTAGAGCGGTAATTGCGATTGAGAATTACCGTGCGGCAGCCTCTGAATATATGAGGAAAACTCAGGATGTTGGAAAGTTTTGCTCCGCGCCAGGAGTAAATGCCCTGGTCATCGTCCCCCACGGCCATGATATTGGAATGTTCACGCACAATGAGGCGTGCCATACGCATCTGAACGGTATTGGTATCCTGGAATTCATCAATAGAAATGAAGCGGTATCTGCGCCGGAAGGTATTGAGAACTTCTGCATGGGCATCAAAGAGTCGAAGGGGCAGCAGAAGCAGATCGTCGAAATCAACGGATTGCCGTTTGCCGAGCAGCTTTTTGTAATTATGGTATACCTTCAGGGTTTTTTTGTCATCCGGTGAGGATATCTCAAAATCATCCGGATGGATGTGGTTGTTTTTTGCCAGGGAAATGGCCGTGGCAAAATCCCTGGCATTTTCCCGGGCGATTCGTTTTCCGCTTGACCGCATGGCGTTTTTCAGGGTGGAGATTTTTTCGTTTTCCGAAAGGATTTTGAAATCCCCTTTCAGGCCAATGTACTGGCCGAATTCCCGCAGTATTTTCACCCCAAGGGAGTGAAATGTGCAGATAGTCATGCGATTTGCCTCTCCCGTGCCGACAAGGGCTGCCACACGGGCGCGCATTTCCTTGGCTGCTTTATTGGTAAAGGTCAGGGCCATTATCTCTTCGGGCTGGGCATGATTCTGCCGGACCAGCCGTGCAATACGATGCGTCAGGACACGGGTTTTTCCGGATCCGGCCCCGGCCAGCACAAGGAGCGGGCCTTCTGTGTGATTTACGGCATCTGCCTGATTCGGGTCGAGTCTCACCATAGCCGAACTGCCTCTTTCATATTTTAAAGTGGAGAGAATATACGATCTATTTTCAGACCATGCAAGGGGCGCTTATATCCGGCGTGTATATGAGGAATTTACTTTATTCAGCCCCTGTGTTTACTCTTCATTCGTAAAAAATCTATATTTCTTTCGTATTGTTTCAGTTAGGATACACAACGACTATGAATTGGTATGCCCTCTTTCCGTTTTCAGGATTCATCATAAATCTTTTTCTCAGCTTCAATATCCTGAACAGTGCCCCCAACAGGATAGAAAACCGCTCCTTCTTCAAGATGACCCTGTTTTTTTCTCTCTGGGGGTTGACGGAGTTTCTCATTCTCACCTCCTCCAATGCGGTAACTGCATGGTTTTGGTTTCGTTTTGTTGTTTTATTCGTTTCCCTTTCAGCGGTGTCCTCCTTTGAATGTATTTTGGTGTATACCCGCCGAAAAATAGCAGACAGTACCCTTATCCTTATTAATCTGCTGTATCTTACAGCCGGCGGTATCGGTACTGTTAATCTGTTTACAAATTTGTTTCTCGGCCTTCCCGAAGCTGCAAAATGGGGGTTTTACCCGGCTCTCGGGCCTTTTTTCATGCATTATGTTATCTTTGTGATTGCCCTGATACTGATTTCAATTATTGCAGTGCTTCTCTTTTTTTTCCGTTCCGTGGGGAAACGCGAGAAAATTCAGGCCCGTTTTCTTATGGGGGCCATATCCATTCCGCTTTTTTTCGGCATCTGCAGTGAAGTGATCCCGCCTCTTTTCGGTGCGCGCAGCCTGCCCCTGACAACCGCTTCAACGGCAATTATGGCTGTGGTTATCGCGTATGCAATCAAACGCCATAAGATACTGCCCAACATGATGTACCAGCTGCGGGACATGGAGAATAAATATCAGCATCTTTTTAATACAATTTCAGATCCCATTATCTTCATCAGCGGAGAAGGGGAGATCCTTGAGATAAACAGTGCCGGCGGTGAGCTGTTAAAAAATACGGGTCTGTCTTTTATTCACGGCAGCATCCTTCATCATGTTGAATCATTTCACAAAACCCGCGATAATACAGCCCGGGTGCTTCAGACGGAACAACCCGTGGAAGATGATGATTTTACTGTGGGGGATCGTCATTTCAGTACGTTGTACATTCCTACGGATGTCAGCCGGGGATATGCACGGATATTGATTATTCTGCGGGATGTTACAGAGTTAATGCATGCCCGTGAAAAACATCGCCGGGCGCAGCGCAATCTGAAGAACAGCAGCAAAAACTTTCGCCGGATGGCAGATCTGCTTCCGCAGTACTACAGTGAAATGGATCTTGCGGGGAACCTGACCTTTGCAAATAAAAAGATGCTCGATGATTTCGGCTATACCTACGAAGAGGCCGTCGGCCGGAGTGTGCGCTCCTTTATTGATCCGGAGGATCACCCGCGCCTGATGCGGCGGGTTTTCGAAAAGATGGAAAGCAGAAATGAAAATGTTGTTGAGGAATATCGCTTTATCAAGCGCAATGGCGAATCATTTCCCGCGCTTATATACAGCGCCCCTCTGTTTCATGATGATCATGTTGCGGGCCTTTCCTCTCTGATTATTGATATCACAGAGCGCAAAAAAATTGAAGATCGTCTGGTGAAGGCAAAGGAGGAAGAGAAAACCGCCAATGATGCCAAGTCTCTTTTTCTGGCAAATATGTCCCATGAGATACGCACTCCCATCAACGGTATTATCGGTATGACCGATTTGATGTTGCACACAGTTCTGGATACTGAACAGCGTGATTATGCGGAAACAATTCAGCGCAGCGGCGATTCACTCCTGAAGATCGTCAACGATATTCTTGATTTCTCCAAAATTGAAGCCGGGCAGATGAATATTGAGCATATCGATTTTTCTCTTTCTGCTCTGCTGGATGATTTTTCTCACCTGATCTCCTTTAAGATTTTTCAGAAAGGTCTTGATTTCTATTGTTGCGAGCATCCTGATATGCCCGACCGGTTTATCGGTGATCCCCATAAGATCAAACAAATCCTCCTGAACCTCGTGGGCAATGCCATCAAGTTTACCAACTCCGGGTATATTCGGGTCTGTGCCGATTATGATGAAACCGGTGAGGGGGATCCTATGCTGACATTTATGGTGGAAGATACGGGAATGGGTATCCCCCTTGAAAAGCAGGAGCATCTTTTTAAACATTTTACGCAGGTGGATAACTCTACTTCCCGGCGGTTTGGCGGAACCGGTCTGGGTCTTGCCATTTCCCAGAAAATGTGTCGTCTCATGCAGGGCAGTATTTCCGTTGACAGCCGGGAAGGGCAGGGGGCGACTTTTACGTTTGCCGTACGCGTACCGCCGGCGGTGCACCAGTATCAGGACGATTTCTCTCGCTCCGGAATACGGGTGATCCTTTTGCAGAATGAGGAGTATGCCCGTGCACGCAACGGCGAGATATTTGTACCGCTGGTGTCCCGGGTGGAGTACGAAACGGATCCGGCACGTCTGGCCGTCCGCCATGATCTCACATCCCGTGATCTGATTGTCTTTGACGGGCGCATGATGCAACGGGAAACCCGCCTTGCTCTTGAGCAGTACAGTCGCGAGCTTCCGGGCCATTTTGCTGTCCTTCTGCCCTACGGGCGCCGCTTTACCTCTTCTGAAGATATTGCCGTTCTTCGTCTGCCTCTGCGCCCCTCGGGGGTACGTGATGTACTTCGCAGGATTTTTCCCGATGCCTCAGGGCGCTCCGGCCAGTCGGGGAGACATGAAACAACAACGATTGATCTGAGCGATGTGGATGAACAGAAACGACGAATTCTTCTTGTGGAGGATAATCCTGTAAATCAGAAGGTGGCCCTGCGTCAGCTGGAAAATCTCGGGTACACCGTTGAAGCTGTCGATAACGGCCGACGGGCTGTGGAGAAAGTGCGCAATGAATCCTATGGTGCCGTACTCATGGATATTCAGATGCCCGATATGGACGGTCTTGAAGCCACGGGAATAATACGCTCCGAAGGATATCTGCTCCCGGTAATTGCCATGACAGCCAATGCCATGGCCGAAGATAAAGAGCGCTGCCTGAACGCCGGAATGAACGATTATCTTTCAAAGCCCGTCCGTCCCCGCCATCTCAGGCATGTTTTGGCAAAATGGATTCTTGCACCTGCAGACCGGGAGAAATAACGCATCCTCTGCGGGCTCATCGAACAGTTGTATATCGGCCGGGGTACAAAAAAGGGACTGTTTTTGCCAAAACAGCCCCGGTACAATGTTTCAATCATACTGATTGCAACGTGAGGACTTTCTATTCAAAGGTCTCCACAATGTACTTTTCCGCATCCAGTGCAGCGGTACAGCCGGAACCGGCAGAGGTTACAGCCTGTTTATAGACCGGATCCTGTACATCCCCGGCTGCAAAGAGCCCGGGTACGCTGGTGCGGGTGCTCTTTCCTTCGGTGAGGAGAAAACCCGTTTTATCTGTTTCGGCAATGCCCTGGAGAAACCCCGTATTGGGGATATGCCCGATCGCTTCAAAGCAGCCGTTCACGGCAATTTCCGAGAGCTCATCCGTTGTGGTATCCCGAAGGGTAACGCCCTGCAGTGTTTTGTCACCGGTGAACTCGTGGGGAACCTTGTTCCACAGTACTTCGATTTTGGAATTGTTCAGAACCCGCTTTTGCATAATCGGGCTGCCGCGGAATTCGTCCCGGCGATGGATGATATAGACCTTGGAAGCGAATTTTGTCAGATAGTTTGCTTCCTCCAGGGCTGAATCGCCGCCGCCCACAACAGCCAGGGGTTTATCCCGGAACATGGGCAGCCCGCCGTCACATACCGCACATGCCGATATCCCTTTGCCCCAGAAGGCTTTTTCCGATTCCATGGGAAGGCGCCGGGCTTTTGCGCCGCTCGCCACGATTACCGTTTGCGCGCGGTATTCCTCGTTGTTCATGGAGATCAGTTTGAAAATATCCCCTTCTTTTTCAACGGATTCCACGTCTTCCATGATGAACCGTGTGCCGTACACTTCCGCCTGCTTTTTTATGTCTGCAATCAGCTGCTGACCAAGAACCGGTTCAGGGTAACCGGGGAAGTTTTCCACATCATTGGTCTCCATAAGCTGACCGCCCGGCATGCCGCCGGCCATGAATCCCTCAAACATGAGAGGTTCAAGATTGGCCCGTGCTGCATAGATTGCCGCGGTAAGACCCGCCGGACCCGATCCGATAATTATTACTTTTTCTTCCTGCGTCATACATTACTCCTGTTAAGCTGTATTAGTTACTGGTTTCTTTCTGTACCTGTTTCCATGCCTGTATAAGCGATTCTTCGCTGAGATTCATCATTTGTAAAATATCTTTTGGGAATATTCCCAGCAGCATGTTTTCGTTTACACTATCCAACATCAAAAAGTGTGCCAGGAATACATAGGAGGAATCGATATCCACTTCATTTTTCAGGGGAGTATGGTGATTGAGAATAATATGCTGCGTACTGTCGGGAAAGGCCCATTTCCGGGCAACGTCTTTACCTGCTATACAGTGGTTTATTCCCAGTATTTCCTTCTCTTTCAGTTGCTTATGCATGTCAATATGGTCCCACTCATTCAGAGAAAGCAACTTGACTGTTTCCGGATCCAGAGCCATGATGAGAACAAGGCGGCCAATATCGTGCAACAGCCCCGCGGTATACAGTGATTCCTGTCGGGAACGGGAAAGCCCTGCCCGTTGTGCAAGGGTTTTTGTTGCATTTGCAACGTTGTTGGAATGATTGAAATACTCTCTCAGGCCGTGGATTCTGGAGAATGATTTCTTAATTACCCGGGTTGAAAATTGCAGGGTAATAAAATTGGTAACCGTATTCAGGCCGATAAATCGAATGGCCGTACGCGGATTGTCAATTGTATGGCCGATATTAAAAAAGGAGGAGTTGGCAATGTGAAGAATGTCTGCAGTCAGGGATGGATCGTTTTCGATGATGGTGTATATCCGTTCAAAATTGACATCGCGGTTTTTCAGTTCCTTCTTGAGCTGTATAATACTTTCAGGCAGAGGTGGCAGCAGCTCTATCACTTTAACGATTTCTTCAAGGTATTCTTCTTTGGCAGTCATGGTCCGCTCCTGTGACATCGGTGTTTTTTTGAGTATAGCATATCGGCACGAATCTGTAAATAATACTTTGTGATTCCGTCCGGATGCTGAGGGGGGCATGGAAATATCTTTTATTTCTTGAAAGCCCGGATAAATGTTGTAAAATAGGGGTTTGGAGGTGACCGATGAGCAATGATCTTGTTCCATACACTCTTCAGGCGGGGTACATGGTTTCAAAACGCGGCGAGGGAACAATCCGCACCGTTCTCGGCAGTTGTGTGTCTGTATGCATCTGTTCCGGGGCGGGGGGCTACGGTGCCATGAACCATTTTCTGTATCCCCGTACGGCGGATCCTGCGCGTGCGACTCCCATGTTCGGCAATGTTGCCACCCTTGCTTTAATCCGTATGGTGCAGGACGAGGGATTTCATCCCTCTGAGCTTGAAGCGCAGATTTTCGGCGGTGCCTATCCGCCGGGGGCGGCCGGTCGTGATATCGGTGCCGAGAATATCGCTGTGGCGGAAAAGGTTCTTGCCCGAAAAGGTATTACTCTGGTATCACGGGATGTCGGCGGTGGTCGGGGACGCAAGATTGTCCTGGATGTTGCCACAGGGCATGTGGCCGTGGTGAAGGTGCGGGCCATTCGCAACTCCGACTGGGCGCAGGAAGTCTGGTAGCGCAATGACCACCCGGCAGTTCCGGCGAATTGTTTCTCTGGTGTATGAAGAAGCGGGTATATTTCTTAAGCCGGAAAAACGCGGTCTCGTGGAATCCCGCCTGTCAAAGCGCATGCGCCGTCTTAGTCTCTCAGACATTGATACCTATCTTGCTTACTTTGACCGGAACCGGCGTGCGGAAATGGTTGAACTCGTCAACGTTATTTCCACAAACTACACCCGATTCTTCCGTGAAGCCGATCATTTCGACGTGTTTCGTCGGGCCCTGACGACCTGGTACGGGGACGGACAGCATCGATTCCGCATTTGGTGTGCCGCCGCCTCAACCGGACAGGAGCCCTACACTATCGCCATGACAGCGCGGGATCTTTTTCGGGACAG
>JBNJDQ010000007.1:0-38276 GCA_051745065.1 Fibrobacterota bacterium | reverse complement strand
CCGTTTTGGCGGAAATCTGTTCTATACCCGTCTGCGGGGACACGGTCGCCGTCCGGAATCTATGGCGGAGGTTACTCTGGATGACTGGTATCAGGACGTAGAGGATGCGGTTTCCGTTGGTGCAGAGGCCGGAAAGTCTGTGGTATTGATTGGCTGTTCCACCGGTGCTGCTCTGTCTCTGTGGTACGCATCACAGAGCAGAAATCCACGCATCTGTGCGCTGGTTCTTCTCTCGCCGAATTACTCCACACGAAATCTGATTGCCCGGTATCTCGATACTCCCCTGGGGTATCTGCTGACGCGGATCTTTCCCGTTCATCGCCCGGGCAGAGACCTGCAAAGCCCTCTGGTGCGTCGGTTCTGGTATCGGTCATATCCCACACGTGCCCTGATACCGATGATTCAGCTGCTTAAACGTGTGAGATCAATCCGGAAAAAATCTGTCGGTATTCCTGCCCTGACGGTCTATTCCGAACACGACCGTGTCGTATCACCGAAAGCCGTCCGCAAAATGAAAAATCGTTTCGCCGGGCCATCGGAGACGGTCGTGTTTAACCGCACAGGTTCCGGAAACTGTCATATCCTGGCCGGTGATATCCTTTCGCCCCAGACAACAGGAGAAGTTGCACGGCTGATTTGTGCGTTTCTGCAGAATTATCTACGCTGAAACATCCACCGATCCGCCGACACCGGGAGGATTTGCCGACTTGGGCATGGCATCGAGAAGATTTTTCATGCTTGTTTCGGCACTTTCAATTGCTTTTTTCTGAAGATTTGTATCTATTTTGACGGCAAGCTCAAGTCCTTTGGCTCCGCCCACTGACATACCTGACATAGCAACTCCTTATGGTTGAACCCATTACTTATATCGGTGAGTAAGGGGCTTACTTTAGAAAAAAAATATAATTACGAGTACCCCGTAAATTGCACCGATAGGTATAATGCTTGCTGGAAGGATCAGTAACCGGAACCAATGGAGTAAGTGGGGGACGTTCATGCAGTATATTCAATCCTTCTTCCTTTTCCTGTTATCGGCATCATTTCTGATGTCTGAAGCGGGTATTGAAAATTTCTCCACTGGAAAAATTTATTACACTCCCTTTCGCACGGGGTTTACCTATACCGCTGATTCGGGAAAAAAGCCGGCAGAGCTTGTACACAGGCTTTCTTCCGGCCCTGGATGGGTTGTTCGTGTCCGATACGGTCCGGAAAACTACGCCCTTCTGCCGGGACGGAGGGATTCTTCTTTCTTTCAGGGGGTTCCGGTATTTTTCTTTTCCTATGATGATATTTCCCATGGTAGGGCATTGCGCCAGAAATTCTATACCTCTGCGCAGTCTTCGTCGGATATTCCCCTTGTGTATTACGGTAAAGATGGCTTCTTTGTTGAAGTTGCCTCTATTCTCTTTTACCGCCGCGGGGATCGGTGGATCCGTCTGAAATCCGTGCGCAGTGTTTCCTCTCAGCCCAAATCAGAGGGGCAACTGTACGTTGAAGGAACCCCGAAAGATGCCGCCCTTTGGGTGGATGGCCGCAAGGAGGCTGAAGGTCTGCCCTGCCGAATTGGCGGCATTGTTCCGGGGCGCCATCGCGTTGAGGTTCGGCGAGAGGACTATTCATCTTATGTATGGGAAGGCACGATATCCGGGAGCAGGGCTGTAAAACTTCAGGCTGACCTTGAACGGGATACCAATACCGTGTTCATTACCACTCAGCCTTCGGGGGCCGAGGTGTTTGTTAATGACAGCAGTGTTGGCTATGCTCCATGTACACTGTCTGCGTCCCGGCCCAGGAAAGCATCGGTCCACATTACTCTGCCATATCACCGCCCATACAACGGTATACACGTTCTTTCCGGAGGAGCATTCTCCTTTGTTCTGCAGCCGTCTTCCGCATATATTAAGCTGGGGCATCTTTCACAGGGGTACTGGATGCTCGGGGATTCTCTTGTTGCACCCGGGCGGCATCGCGTGGAAAGGGGAAGGGTTCGAGTGCAAAGCATCCGGACATCACGGATCAGAGAAGTGGACACCCTGTTCTTTGCTGGGACGGGAAAAACCTACCGTTTTGCAGAAAACAATGACCCTCCTGTGGGGTATGTTCTGGTGAATGCGGAAAGCGAACCTTTTTCACTTCGTATCGACGGACGCAGGGTTTTACCGGGGGCTTCGCGGTACAGCCTTTCTGCGGGTGAGCATATTGTCCAGGCCCGCACCGGGGACGGTCGGACGTGGCAGCAGCGGGTGGATATTCCCGCTGGAGGTATCCGTACTGTGAAGCCGCAGTTTTCCCCCGGATCTGCAGGGGTGCGCGGCACTATCGCTGTCGCACAGAAACCCACCCGTGACGATACAACCCTGAGCCGGGAGAAGCACTCCGCTGTGACTGCCCGCATTCGTTCGGCGTTGGCGCAACGTTCCGGGCGGGTTGCTGTTGTTGTGCATGGGCAGGATAAAGCACCTGGCCTTGGGCGGATTAGCACTGGATTTCAGACTCTTATTGCGCAACTCGGATTGACGCCTGTGCCGGGAAATCCCCGGGATCTTTTCAGTACAGACTTTGCTTCGGTCAAGGCGGAGTATCTCCTGCGTATCCGACGGATCGTCGGCAGGAAAGAGTCAATAAAAGTGGAGCTCATCGATTGTCGCAGAAATATCCGTGTTGTAAACACAGAAATTTGCACCGAAACCGATCTTTTTGCCCTGCGATAAGGGCTCTACAGGAGGTTACTCAGAATATATTTGTTCAGGGTGTATTTGCTTTTGCTCAAAAGGCTCTGCAGAAAAAGACGGTCCATGCGGCAGGTATAGGAGGGGTCGAAATAGCAGTTGATGCTGCATCCTTCACAAAACCGGTGCTGTCCTTCTTTTTGCAGAAATTTTCGGCGTGTGGGGCCTTTCAGAAGCTCCGCGAGATTATTGGAAATGGGAAGGGTCGCGCTGCTGTTATGGTAACAGGGTAGTATCAGCTGATTGTCCGGAGAAATCACTATGGTTGACTGCACAGCATAGCAGCGGGGGGCATTGGTATGGTTTCCGCCCCGGCTGCGCAGGGTGAGATGCGCCCGGTTGAGGTAGACATGACGGGCTTTTGCATAACTGCGTGCCGTCGCATGGGTCTGCGCGGAGAGTGGATCCGTTCCGGTTGTGGTAAAAAGCGGATCGAGGATGACGGTCAGCCCTTTTCTGCGGGCCAGCTCGGATATTCCTGCAAAGGAGGATATGTTTTCTTCGGTGTAGGTGAAAAGAAGATCCGGCTGCATTTTCAGGGAAAGGGCCGTATCTATTGACCGCATGACAGAATCAAAAGAGTCTACTCCGCGAATTCTGTTATGCTGGGCAGGGACATCGGAGTCGATGCTGAAATGGAGCAAATCAATCAGGCCGGCCAGTTCCTGTGCCCGTTTCTCAAACAGAAGGGTGTTTGTAGTGACGGAGGTCATAAACTTCAGGCGTTTTGCTTCGGCAAGGAATGCAGGCAGATCCCGGTTCATCAGAGGTTCGCCGCCGGTGAAGTCAACAAAGCGGCATCCTGCAGCACGGGCATCACGCAAATTTGCGGTGACATTTCTGAGGCGTGCCTGCACGGGGGATGGCTTTTTCCAGATATCGCAAAAAATACAGCGGGCATTACACGCTTCGGTTACATAATAATGCAGAAGAAGAGGTTTCTTTTCAGTCATTTCCATAAGATATATCCTGCGGAAGAAGGGTGTTGTGTTTATTGCTGTGCCGATAGCCCTCTGTTTTACATCAGTGTTGTGCCACAGAATGTTTAGAAATTATATCCCGCGGAAAACCGGAAAACGCTGCCGTTCTCGATCAGTTGCTCGGGGTAGCGGTTACGTACAAGCTTGCTCCAGGATATCCGTATTGGCCCCAGGGGGGTTGCAATACCGGCTTCGGATTCCACGCCCCACGACGCCTTTTGGCGAAGCTCATGGCTTGTATTGACGGATTCCCGGATGGTATTCCAGGCGTAGCCATAGTCCGCGTAGGCACTGATATACACAGGTATTTCGGGGATTTTGACTCTGCCTCCTCCTGTTATAATGGCCATATTGTCAAAGGGAATGCGGTTTTCCCGGATTCCCGCAAAGGCTCTGCTGATATTGATGTCCGAAGGGGTGAAGAGGCGTTTCGTGCGCCCGCCGCCAAGATAGTTTTTGTACACGAGCGGGGCGGGATCGGGTTGCCACTGCATATCGGCACAGAAAAACGCTGACAGAATTTCGGGCATCAGCGGCAGGTACTGTACATGGTGACTGCGCAGATTGAAGCGCAGAGCGGGGGCTGTTTTGGTGTTCACCGCAGCCATAAGCAATTGGTGCCGCCCGCCTGAAAGGGGGAACTGATCATTGTGCGGCCTTCTGTCATAGAGGGCTGATGCAAAGAGTGTTCGATAGAGGCTGCTGCCTTTGGAAAGAGCGGGGATCTGCAGAGAGGTGCTTTCTGTTACATCACTGTTTTCAAGAATTATGCCGCTGAGCAGCAGCAGTTGGTTTTCAATATCAATGCCGCCGGAAATGCTCATACCGACCTTGGATATTCCCGTTTCTTCATAGGTTATCACGGAAAGGGTATCCACCGCTTCTGCTGCAGAATCATTGAAGAGTAGTTTTTCAGAAACTCTTCTTCTGAATATGTTTTTGGATGAAATATACCCCTGCAGTGCGTAATCCGAGCTGAGTGTACTGGATATGGGCAGCACTCCTGTAAGGCTGAGGCTGTATTTCTCACGGTGTCTTCCGTACTGCAGATAGAGTTTGAGCCGTGCCCCCAGGCCTAAGATGTTTGTGACTTCCGGCGAAAGGAAGACTTCTCCGCTGTAGTATGTATCGGCCCGCCCGCCCGCTGTCAGGCGCAGACGTTCGTCTTCCCGTACGTCTATAAAGAGGGTGTTCTTTTCCATGGAGAGGTTTACGGTTCGGTAGAGCCCGGTTCGGTATATGGCGGAGATGGTATGCTCTATTCCGGCTGAATCCAGAGTGTCACCGGGAGAAAGGGAACAGAGCCGTTTGAGAAATCCCGGCCGGGTGGTGGTATTGCCCCGTACGGAGATTCTTTCGATGACCGGTGCCGGCGAAAATCCGCGGAGTGTTTTACCGCGCGGCCTGCTCAGAGCAGCCCTGTGCGAACGCAGTATTTCACGGGCCTTCTCATAGCCGTCCTGTATGATTTGCGGAGCAGATCTGTCCTGAAAGGAGTCGCTGTCATGACGGATGATAATGTCAGCATTGGCAAGGCTGCGGCTGCTGCGTTCACGGATGTTGTGAGCCACTACCTGCAGCCCGATGGAAACGGGATTTGTCAGCTCTGCCATTGTAAAGAGCGGGTTTGTTGCATCGCTTGCAATAACGATGCTTTCAGGAGTGGGGAGGGAGTCGGGGACAGGAATATTGTCCGTGACACCGCCGTCCACAAGAAGGGTGTTTCCCTCCCACACAGGTATAAACGCCAGAGGGACTGCGGAGGATGCCTTTATGTATTTAACAAGATTTCCGCGGGAGAACACTTTCTTTCCGCCGTTTACCAGATCCGTGGCGACAATGCGGATTGGTACGGGAAGGCTGTCAAAATCGTTGCCGGCAGCGGCGAGGCGGGGCAGGATCAGGGGAGAAAATTTTGTGTAAAGCATTTGTGCATCCAAAAGAGAAGCACGGGGCCGCGGTTTCAGGGAATCGCTGAAGGAGAGATCCAGGGCCGTACGGGGAAAAAGGGTTCTGCTCGGCATTGTCCCGCTTCTGCTGCGGGAGTCGGTGCGAAGCTCTCTGCGTAAATCCGTGTTTCGGGCGATTTCTGCAATCTCTGCCCCTGTGTATCCGCTTGCATAGAGGCCGCCGACAATGGCGCCCATACTGGTGGCAATAATCATATCCGGTTGGATGTTGTTTTCTTCAAGTGCCTGTATTACTCCGATATGTGCAAGCCCCCGTGTACCGCCGCCGCTCAGGACCAGATAGATATCACACCGGGAATGAGCGGCCAGTATTAAAAGGATGGCGAAAATATGTCTGAAACGTGTAATGTTCATGCTCTTTGGATAATCCCTTTGGTATTTTTTTGAAACAAAATATAGATTTAAAATATACTATTCACATTTCCCGGTAAAGTATTTGCGTATGAAGCCCGCATTCGTCATATTGATAATTCTGTGCAGTCTTATTACCGTCGCCCGGGGATCCCTTCCGGCAACAGAAGAAGAGATAGATTACCGCCTTGCTGCGGGACAGCTGGATTCAGGGCAGGCTGCGTTGCTCCGGGAATGTTTGTCAGAGCCGGTTTATCCCTTCAGTGAAGGGTGGGGACGTTTGGAGGAGATTGCCGCGCATTTCGGCTACAGCTGTTCTTTTCCTTCCCCGGAGGATATGGCTTCTCTTTTGCTGAGTGACAGCCTTTCACGGGAATCAATTGCTCGGCGCTGGCCCTGCCTGAGAGATTTCTCCCCGTACTATGAGCTCCATTCCTATGGCTACCGTCGGGGAGAACTCAGGTTGCATACACGGGCTGATCCGCACAACGGCGGGGAGTATATGACTCTGTACAGCAGTATTTCCTCCCCCGAAGGTGTTACCTACAGTCAGCGATGTTTGGTGGATTCAGGAGGTATTTTTTTTCAGCGCCGGCTTTTGGAGATTTCGAAAGGGTCCCATCTTGAGGTGCAGGCAGGAAACTTCAGTCTCCCCGGGCGCCCCCTTCTCTGGAGCGGTCTCTATGTGCCCGGGGGAGAGCGCAGATTCGGGGGTGGAAGTTTTCTGTATCCTTCAAAACGTCGCTTCAACGGTGTCTTTGCCGCCTGGAAACAGAATGCGGGAGAAGTTCAGGGGTTTGCCTCGCTCTATCCCGATGAAATTATCAGCGGTGGGCAGGTGCAATACGATGCGCCCTTCTGCAGTGTGCAGAGCGGATTCTTTATTCCCCGCCGGGGAGATCAGCTGTATTATCTCGATATCGGCCCGTCACGCCGCCGCTTTTCATTCCTCTATGATCCCCGGTATGGGCGGTGGGCTTTGCGCGGGCGTCGAATAAAACGGGGAAGCCCGGGAACCCTTTCGGCGGATGTACTCTATCGTCAGGAGGGCTTTTTCAGCCGGTACAGCCGCCTCGGTTCCTTTGCGGCCCAGGCTGATGATACGGCGGATGTTCTTGTCTGCCGACTGTACAGCTCGCTCTATTACCGGACAGCAACACTCTTTGCAGAGACTGAAGGTACTGTCATACCCGCTGCGGGAGAGGAGTTTCGTTCTGCGGCGGGACTGCGCTGGAGAGGCCCTGTTACCCTGTCCGGCCGATATTCCTACCGGTACAGGGATGGTGTCCGTGATAATGGTTCTTTGCTGAAAACCCACAAAGCAGATCTCTCTGCAGATTGGGGTATCACCAATACCCTTACCGTGGAGGGGGATGTTTCAGTACGTTTTGCAGAGTATCAATGGGTCTCCGGTCGCTGCCGGGAGGCCCTTGAAATTGCGCCGGCTTCATTTGGGGTCGTTCTTGCAGCCGCGTTGCAGACGATCATTCGCCATGATGAGGATCCTGTCCACGCAGGCCGGATATCCCTGAGAACTCCTGATCACGATGCGGGCAGTTCCACTTTATCCCTCAAGATACCACTCTCAGAAAAAGAAGAAGGAGTAGTTCTCTATGGTACGATTCGTTTTCTGCTGTAGTTTTTTCCTGTTGTGCAGCCTGTCCTGTTCCCTTACCTCTTCCTCTGATTATCCGTCATGGGAAGTACTTCTTCTTCCAGTCGGGAATGGCAGACAGGCGGTTTTGCTCAAATCAAGGGACACCTCTCTTCTGGTTACAGCGGGGGATTCACTGACTGCGAAAGAACGGGCTCTTCGAAAGAAGGCTGATCTCTGGATCGGACCCGGTATGTCTGCGCGGAGGGAGCATATCGTAAATAGCCGGGAAGAGAGCCCCGTGGAGATGGGCGGGCTTCATTTTTTCCGCGCGGTTTCAGATACAGAGAGCTGGCTGATTACGTGTATTGGAGAAGTCCGTATTGTAACTTCCTGGCCGGCAGGGGAGAATTCGATCGGAGGTACACAAGTCTTTCCCCGGGCGGATCTCTTTGTGTGTTCGTCCCGCATGAAGGAACGTGGTCTTGCAGGACTCGTTGCCTTTCAGCCGCAGAGGATCGCAATGGCGGATGCTCTTCATACGGAAATACTGGAACGGGTGTTTTTCTACTGCAGCACCGCTGCGGCACGCCCGGTGATACTCCATGAGGACCCTCTGGTTTTCAGAACAGACGGAACGCTTCTGTATCGTTGATTCGGCATTGGTGGAATTCACGATATTGATACGGTGCAAGGCCGGCGTATTTGCGAAAGGTCGATTCCAGCTCACCCACAGTTCTGAAGCTGCAGTCTTTGGCAATTGAAATTTCGCTGGAATAGGATGAGATCAGGCGTTCCTTTGCCATTTCAATGCGACGCTGGGTTACATACTCCCGGAAAGAATGCCCCGTGAGAGCCCGAAAGGCACGGTTAATTGTGCCGGGAGAAACGGAGAGTTGTCTGCGGACATAGTCCAGGGTCATTCTGTCTTTCGTTACATCACGGTCGACAAAGGAGACGATTTCCCGAAAGAGCTTTCGCTGTTCTCTGTTTTTCATTGCGCGCAGTGTCAAAATACGCCCCATACCAAGATAGAGAAGCCCCGTGATTGTTCCGATGGCAAAGGCTGCAAAGAATGCACTAAGGGGAGATACTTTTTTTGTGGTGCCCACGGTCTTCTGTGCCACCGGAAATGCCGCGGGGGATTTCTGCCGTCCCGCAGATCCCTGAACGAGGGAGTACACCTCTGTGGTATCCCGGGAAGAGAGAAACAATGTGTTGACTCCGAGGTTATCCGGAATCTTTCCGCCGATAAGCATGGGGGGAATCAGTATATCAGCGGTAATGGTCTTTCTGTCCCAGTGAATGGTGTGCGGTATATCAACGGAAAGAGATGATGTGGGGTAGGAATAGGAGCCATCTTTCTGTGACACATAGGTGCTGACCAGGGAGGCTTCGTCCCGTTCTTTCCTGAAGCGAAAAGAGATAAGACCGTTGTCCGGATAGGGGGGGCGGTTGTCGTGAGGAGCCAGAAGTACACGAAGTTCGTCGGGGTGAAAGCCGTCGGGAGGATTCAGTTCGGTGTGTATGCGTACGCGGGCACTGTCGTGTTCCATGGAGAGGTGGATGCTGTCCCGATCATTGCCCAGGGAAGCTGAAAACGCGGAGGCCGAGAAGGGCTTGTTGATCATATCTATGGTATCTGTAGTGGTACTTTGATGTTGAAAAAAGAGGTTTCTGACAGAAAATTCAGAGCGGATGGTATCATCCACATAGGCCCAGGCGGTGATCCGGGCACCTCTGTAGTATTGGTTCGGTAGAGAGGAAATGTTGTACAGAATCCTGTATGGCCGTGTGGTCAGGGTTGTGATTCCTTTCTTGGTAAGGCGGTTCGTCCCATTCAGGTAGCTTATGGAGAAACTGATACTGTCGGCAGTAACATCAGGAGAAACCCACAGGGTACAGATGTCGGTGTGGATAATGGATCCGTCTTCCGGCTTGATAAACGCAGAGTGGAGGGAACCTGCCCATAGAAGCAGCAATAACATGGCGGGTACGATGTTTTTGGAGTGTACAGGTTTCACGAATATTCCGTTTACTTTATTAATAATAACTGAATCATAAAATATTTTATATATTACGTCAAGAAAGGTTTATTTCTATTATGAGATATTTCGGACTTTTTTTACTCTGTTTGAAGTTGTGCGTATGGGCTGAGAGATCATACTATACCAACAGTAACAGTGCCCTGTGGAGAACGCCGGCCTATTCCGCCCAGGGCAATGCCCCCGATGCCTTTACAGGGGTGCCACAGCCCGGTTTTAATCCGGCTGTTCTTGACTCCGGGGAAAATCATTTTTTCGCCGGATACAATAATTATTACCGAAACAGTCTGAGTGCGGCCATGACAGCCCTGTCTCTTCCCGTGGATTCTGTACAGCGCATTGGTATCTCGCTTTCCTATCTTTTTGTTCCCGGCGTGGATTCCGTCAGCGCGCAAACAGATGAAGACGGCGTTCCTTACGAACATGAAATCCATAGGGTCACGGCCTCGGAGATCTATCTCAACTGTGCCTACGGCAGAACCGTTTTTGCCAACGAGTTCCTCTCTCTTGCCGCAGGCGGAGCATTCCATGTGAATCGGCGGCGCCTCGTTGAATGGACCGGCTACGGTATCGGCCTGGATGCGGGACTTCTGCTGAATATGTGGAATACCCTTTCTGTATCAGCGCTGGTAAATGATATTACCACCAAGTACATGCATTGGAGCAGCACCTATCAGGAACAGGGGCTTCCCCGCGGGTACCTCGGTCTGGGCTACCGGGATATGCTCTCTGATGAATTCCGTCTCTCCCTGTCATACCGATCACCTGAACTTTTCGGTAACAGCGGATACGGTGTTAACACTTTTACTACGAAGTCTCTCTTTGACAGTAACACGGGAGATCTTTCCCCCGTGGATTCTCCGGAGCTTCTGTTTCAGGCTGCCTCCTACGGGGTTGAGCTTGCCTATCGCGCGGCGGCATTTCGCGCCGGGTACAGCAATACCAACAGCTTCTCTTTCGGTGCAGGGGTACAGCTTTTTGAAGCGGTGGGAGTCGACTTCGCCTATGTTACATCCCGCTCCCTGGGCGGCTCCTACACTCTTTCAACGTCATATCGCTGGTAACTCTTTCCTGCGGATTCATTTTGTGAATGGATTGTGTGATCCGATGGATTACGGGGTAATCCGTATGGTCTCACAGTAATTGCCCCGGCTGATCTGCAGCAGATAGACGCCCCGGTATTCCGGCAGGGTGATTCTGCGTTCGGTTATGCCGACAGATTGCTTCTTGATCAGCGTTCGCCCCTGCGGAGTGTAGCCGTGAAGGCGATAGGTGCCCTCTCCTTTTAGGTGGAGAATTCTGCCGCTTCGGCTGATCTGCAGTTGCTCCTGCGTCCGAGCTTCCCGGGGTTTTGCAAGGGCTGTTGCTGAGTCCAGAGGGCTGTATTCCATGTAGTCAACATACATGTGGCTGATTGTGTCGGGCATGGGGCCGCCCCAGTGCGGATCATTATTGCTCCAGTAATTGAGCATAATACTGCAGCTGTCATCGGGTACACTGTCCGTGAGTGTGCCAATATGTGTACCATCAATGTAGTAACTGACACTGTCCGGATACCAGTCAAAGCGGTATTCATGAAACTCTGCCGCGGGGTCAAAATCCACAGGAACGATTTGGTGATCCACACCGTAGCCGTCGTGGTGCAGAGTCAGCTGTATCTGCGACAGGTCTTCCGTGAGATATTCCATATCAATTTCATGCAGCTTTCCGTCTCCGGGAACTCCATGGTTGTAGACAAACCAGCCTACAACCCCGCCGGCTTTGGCAGTGGTTTTGATGGAGGCTGCAAAGGAGCCGTAGAGAAATTTCTGTGTCGTGTAGGTTATTTCTCCGCAGATGGGACGCGGAGCTCCATCCTGGGAATCGGGCTCCATGCTCAGGCGCAGTATACCGTCATCCACGGTAACCATATCCGGGGAGTATTGTTTCTTATCATGTCCCCAGCTTGATATATGCCAGTTTTCCTGCAGTGTTGCGAGGGAGGCGAAATCCTCCCGGATGGGCGGTGTATCAGCAGAGATAGGGCTGCTCAGAAGGAACATTCCTCCGATGAACATTGCAAGACCCTGTTTAAAATGTACCTGTTCCATTGAAAGTCCTTTCGTTGTGGTTTTTTTGAAACTCTTCAGAATGATACTACGGAAATGGCCCGTATCCTTCCAAATATCAGCGCATATCATGTCGGGCCTCTTTTTTTGAATCTTTGAACCCCTGTCCGGAGAAAAATGCAAACTGCATGAAGGGAAAAAATCAGGTTTTGCGACGTTGGTATTCCCGGGGTGAGACCCCGAATCGGCGCTTGAAAGGCTGGCGCAGAGCGGAACCGTGTTGATACCCCACAAGGCGCGCGGTTTCATCGATGGTGTATCTGCCCGAATCCAGAAGCCGCACAGCTTCCTGCAGACGAATGTCGCGCAGGTATGTACGGAAATCCCGGCGGTATGCTGCTTTGAGTATTGCACGGATTCGGTAGGGGGATATGCCTGTGTCTTTCTGCACCGTTGCAAGGGTCAGGCCGGGGTTGCTGTAGGTATGCCCAAGATATTCAATCAGGGTTTCCCGGGTGACATCCCGTTCTGCACGCCGGGTTATTCTGCTGTAACGAACACCGGGATTCAGGTAATATATGAGACTTCCCGTAAGCATCGGCAGGAGGGAGAGCACCCAAAGCGGTATCCACGTGGAGAGGGGGCGCACAAACGTAATGGAATGTATCTCGATACGCTGTGGTTTTCCCACTGGTGAAAGGGGATGATTCTGCAGACGAATCTGACGGCTGCGGGTCAGGGCCTTACGTGCCGTATCCGGACTGATACCGGCGCTGTTGAACCACCAGAGAGGTGTTGTGAGATCTTTCAGGGGCAGGCGAAGCGGAACTGTCGGCATCGTTTCTGGAGATATGGTCTTTTCATAGAGCCGCAGAGGAGTATGCAATGATGTATCGGTTGCCGCAGCGATCTGAATGGTAAAATCATCCGTCACCGATGGTGTGTATTCGATCTTTAACTCACTGTACGGAGAAATATCAACGGCGGTATCCCATTCCAGGAGCAGTCCGGCATAGGGAAAGGGGCGTGTCTCCCCGAGGGTGTAGGAGAAACTGATCGGCGTTTTGCAGGTGAAACTGTTGATGCGGGATGTTCCGTCCGGATGGTCGTCCCGGTCGGTGTAGGTTCTGCATTCCATTTCCTCAGGTGTGGGTGTGTATTCCCGCGTCGCAAAATAATGGAGGGTTACCCCGATACACAACAGGGTTGACAGCAGAATTCCTGCAGAAAGAGCGCTGTTCTTCTGATGTATCACGATCCCGCGCGCTTTTTATACTGCTGTGCCGGGGCGGCGGAATTCCCACCGTCCACCACTACAGACGTTTCGTATTCATGGTACCAATATACTCTGTCCACGAAGGGCTTTTCGCGATTTTTCATACAATTCCCTGCGGGCATATTTTTAAAATAATCATATTTTAATATGCAAAAATACGCAATTATTATTATAGTGAGTTTAGATATCATTACATTAGTGCCGAAAAACACACGCTCATGGATATCTATTGCTATATACGTAACCACTACAGAATCTCACTCCGGAGGTGTATTTATGTTGTACAGTCTTTTTAGCAAAGCTTTCTTTTGCATGGTGTTTATTGCTGGTATTGCGTTCGGTGCGTACGATGTAGAAACTTTTGCCCAAAGCGATGGACTGCCCTCAGAGAGCATTTTCTGTGTGAATGCTGATAATGACGGCAATGTATGGATTGGGACTGATTCCGGACTGGCGTGCTTCAGAGATGGCAGCTTTGAAGTATATACGAAGGAATCAACAGACAGCGGCTTAGTGGAAAATGGCGTGTACAGAGTGGGAATTGCTCATAATAAAGTGTATGCCATTGATCTCGGAGACAAGTCTATAGGCCCTTTTTCAATTTACGATACAGAAAGTGATACCTGGCTGGAACCTTTGTCCCCTGTTGGAAGATATATGTCTTCTTTAAGCGATAAGAATGATACTATTGTCTTTACCTGGACCAGTGATTGGAGCGCAAGTCCTTATTTGGGTATTATATCCGGTGATTCGATAAAAAATAATGATGACTTTAACTATTCTGAACTGGAATATCGGTTAAGTGCGTCAGCAGTATGTAATGGGAATATCATTTTGGGAGGCGAAGAAAATCGTATTTATACCTGTTCAAATGACTCTATCCGACGAGTGGACAGTGTCGAAAATTTTGAATTTCTGAGTGTGCTTCACGGTGATTCTGACGGCCGCCTCTGGGCGGGAGATGGACTCAATTCAAGAGTGGCATTCCGTGAAGATGGGAATTGGAACGCCATTACCGCACAGTCCGGAGTGATATGCAGTACCATAACAGATATATGCTCATTTAACAAAACTGTATGTATTGCCGGGCCCGGAGCTGTACAGCTATTCAGAAACGGAGATTTTATAAGGAATTTCAGAAGGAATAGTGAATTACCCGACGGAGAGATCAGAGATATTACCATCGATACGGCGAATGCAATTTGGGTTGCCACAACGGCTGGCGTTGCAAGAATCAAAACCGATGAGGATACAAGGGTTACCAGTGTAACCCATCAAAACTCAGGCTTTACTGTATCAAAAAATACCGATAAAATAACCATACATCGACTCAATGATGATATCAGAAGGGCTGAGGTAGCCCTGTATACAACTACAGGCAGAAGACTCTTCAATGAAAGGGTGTCATTTATCGGGGGAAGTCATACGATAAACACCGGTACGTTGCGGGATCAGGCGCTGTTACTGCGGATCTATGGGGAAAACAATGGTGTTGTTACAAAGATAATTCAGTAAGGCACCCATCAAAAAAGCGTATTCAGCACGGTTTATCCCGTTCCCGGTGGGGACGCCCGGAATGAGATAATTGAGGCTCACATATGCGCGGATGATTTTCAGGGCTGGATGAGTGTTCCGCAATCTGCGCAGGTGATTTTCAGGATTGGATGGGGGGAGCGAGGTCAGGCCACACTTCTGAGAACACGTCGGTGTGTGCGCGATAGGTGCGTATCTTTCCGGTTTCACTGGGAAGTTTGCGATGCTTCATATACTTTCGGGCTGTGTTTTCACACATGTCAGCACGCTGAGCTGCAGACGATAATTTTTTCCTTGAGACATACTTTTAAACAGTCCTTTTACCTGACGATCGCTTACCAATAAATTCTCCTTGAACAGAGGTATACGGGCAAGCTAAATCAGGATGAGTGAAAAACTCATTTTTAACTGTCGTTGAACACTCGCCGATGCCCTTCTGCGCGATCGGGGTGAAGCACCCTCCGTACGAGGCCTCTCTTTTCGATCAGACGAGGGCGTCCGGCACAATCGGCCTAAGCGAATCAATAATCACTCCTGTCTGCCCATGCCCGCCCGGGATCTCTTTGAGTATGATTTCCCCCTCGCCGACTCCTTTCGGAGTGAGTGTAGTGATTTCAGGAAAGACCATGGTAAAAGCTTTCTGATTCCACTGGCAGAAGAAGGAACCTGGTGATATCTGTCCGGAAAATACCGATAAGGATTACGCCATGATGCCCGATTATATCTCGCCGGGTATTGCAGTAATTATTCCGCCAATACCGGTCGTTTTTATTTCTCCTCCTGAGCATGTGGCCGGACAGCGGGTTTCTGAAAAAAAAAGAAGATTACAAGATTGCCCTGCAGAACTAATTGTCATTTTTCAACAGGCCCGGCGCCGCTTTTGCCGGTGTTTTACCTCTGTATTCAATAGTTGTCAACAATGGTGCGGATACGTATATGTTGTGTGTAAAATAAAATTATACTACTATGGATTGTGGTTATCAGTGTATATTGTCAGAGTAATAAGTTTCAGAATAACTAAATTAGGGGCGTGATTGTGATAAACAGTGTACGTAAAAGGAACGCAGAAATTATTGCATACAACCGGGATGCAATAACCGATGCAATTTTCAGAGCAGCTGAGTCTGTCGGCGGGGACGATCGCAAACTGGCGGAGCATCTTTCTCTGAAAGTGGAAGCTGCTATCGGTGAACGGTTTCACAGTAATTCCATTCCCGCAGTTGAAGAAATTCAGGATATTGTTGAAAAGGTCCTTGTGGAAAACGGACACACACGTGTTGCCAAGGCCTACATTCTCTATCGTGAGCAGCATCGTAAGGTTCGTAATACGGAAGAACTTCTCCTTGATATTGAACATACCATGGACGGCTATCTGCAAAAGAGCGACTGGCGGGTCAACGAAAATTCCAATGTAAATTACTCTTTGGGCGGCTTGATTCTGCATAATTCCGGGGCGGTTACGGCAAACTACTGGCTCGAAAACATTTATACTCCGGACATCGCTGCTGCCCATAAAAACGGGGATATGCATATTCATGATCTCTCCATGTTTTCCGGCTATTGTGCCGGTTGGTCACTGCGACAGCTTGTTTCCGAAGGCCTTGGCGGGGTGCCCAATAAAATTTCTTCGGCACCGCCCAAGCACCTGAATACAGCCATGCATCAGATGGTTAATTTTCTTGGAATTCTTCAGAACGAGTGGGCCGGTGCGCAGGCATTTTCCTCCATCGATACGTATCTTGCCCCCTTTGTGTGGAAGGATGACCTGTCCTATGCGGATGTCAAACAGGCCATGCAGTCGTTTATATTCGGTGTGAACACGCCTTCCCGCTGGGGCTCCCAGGCACCTTTCACCAACGTAACCTTTGACTGGGTCGTCCCGGAGGATCTGCGGGGTCAGGCCGCGGTGATCGGCGGCGAGGTGATTGATAAAACCTACGGGGAGTTTCAGAAAGAAATGAATATGATTAATAAAGCATTTCTGGAAGTTTTTATGGAAGGTGATGCCGATGGACGCGGCTTTGCCTATCCCATTCCCACGTACAATATTACCGCCGATTTTGACTGGCACGGAGAAAACACGGATCTTCTCTTTAAGATTACCGGAAAATACGGTACTCCCTATTTCCAGAATTTTATCAACTCCGATCTGGATCCCAAGGATGTGCGAAGCATGTGTTGCCGTCTGCAGCTGGATAAGCGGGAGCTGCGCAAGCGCGGCGGCGGACTCTTCGGCGCGGACGAATTTACCGGCTCCATCGGTGTGGTGACAATCAACCTTCCGCGTATTGCCTATCTGGCGGACTCCAAAGAGGAATTCTTCAAAACCCTGGATCACCGTATGGATGTGGCCCGCAATTCCCTTGAGACGAAACGGACTGTGGTAAAGCGTCTCCTTGAACAGGGGCTCTTTCCTTATACACGGCGCTATCTCAAGCATTGGAATAATCATTTCTCCACGATTGGTCTTATCGGTATGAATGAGGCTATGGAGAATTTTATGGGCATGGATCTGACCGAACCGGAGGCCCGTGTTTTTGCAGGGCAGATCCTTGATCATATGCGTGAACGTCTGCAGGATTACCAGGAGGAAACGGGCAATCTGTATAATCTTGAGGCCACCCCCGGGGAAGGCACTTCCTATCGGCTGGCCAAGGCAGATCGCAAACGCTTTCCTGATATGAAGATTCCCGGCGGTGATAATCCCTATTTCACCAATTCCACACAGCTTCCCGTGGGGTCAACGGAGAATATCTTTGAAGCTCTTGATATGCAGGATGAGTTGCAGACAAAATACACCGGAGGAACTGTGTTTCACGGGTTCATCGGTGAAGAGATCAACGATGTTGATACGGTCCGTGCTCTGGTGCAGAAGATTACCACAAACTACCGGATGCCTTATTTTACGGTCTCACCGACCTATTCTGTCTGTGATGTGCACGGCTACATACCGGGAGAGGCCTTTCAATGTCCCGAGTGCGGCGAAGAGGCCGAAGTATATTCCCGTATCGTCGGCTATTACCGGCCGGTCAAGAATTGGAATCACGGTAAGAAAAAGGAGTATTTTGATCGGGTGACTTTTTCCGACAAAGTGATTGGGTAACCCATGAATTCTGCTTTGTACGATGGGGTTGTTGCTCTTATTCAGAACAGTTTTATCGATTTTCCGGGGACAGTTTCGGCTGTCCTCTTTTATGACGGCTGCAATCTGCGCTGTCCGTACTGCCATAATGCTTCTTTGGCCCTGGATGAACCTGCCCCGGTCAGTGATACTCCGGAAGAGATTGATGCTTTTCTGCGGCGGTGGCGCACGCGCCTTGACGGAATTGCCATAACCGGCGGGGAGCCCACCCTGCATGCCCATCTGCCCGCATTGACTGCGTATCTGCGTGATGAGCTCGGCTATCGCGTAAAAATTGATACAAACGGAATGAATCCGGATATGCTGCCACGCCTTTCTGTTGACTACATTGCCATGGATGTCAAAACAACACCGGATAAATACGTATCTCTTTTGGGGGCACCGTCTGATGCCGGAGTCCGTCTGAACCGTTCCCTGGAGTTCCTGGCTGATTTTCCGGGCATGTCCGAAGTACGCATTACTGCGGCTCCCGGTGTTCTGGAGCCTGAGGATGTTGACGTGGTTGGCACAATGGTTACCGGGATGGATCGCGTGTATATCCAGCGATTTGATTCGCGCCATACCGTGTACGATCCGTCCTTTTTCCGTTCGCGCAGAAACTATACACCCCAGGAGCTTGATCGTTTCTGTGCTGTAATACGGGGATATGTTGAGCACTGTGACGTCCGGTAGAACAGCCTATACCGTTATTCTGGTTGAGCCCGAGAACCCACGGAATATCGGGTTTGTTGCCCGGGCTATGAAGTGCAGTGGCCTGCAGAGATTGTGCATTGTATCCTCTGCGCGGCGGAAAATGGAAGATGCGGCGTATATTACCGGTGTTTCTGCCCGGAAAATTCTCAGAGAGGCACGTTTTTTTACGGATATTCAGACAGCCGCTGCCGATTGTGACCGGGTGATCGGCTTTTCACGCCGCCGTTTCAGTGACGGCCCGCAGGCAGTTTCCCTGCCCCGGATTCATGGCCTTTCGGCCTGCAGCAGACATGCGGCGTTGGTCTTTGGGCGTGAATCCAGTGGTCTCAGCAGGGGAGAGCTCCAAGCCTGCGATCTCCTCTGTTTCATCCCCTCAGCGCCGCGCATGAGCTATAATCTCGGCCAGGCCGCGGCTGTCGCCTTTTACGGCATTACTCAGGGAGATGCTTCCGGTGATGATTTACAAAACAGTTCTGATACACCTTTGCGTCCGACCGTAAAAGAACGCCGGGTTCTGCTGGAACTGTTTCATCAGCGGGTGCCGAAAGATATTTTACACAAGGGGAACCGGGAGCGGTTTCTCAAAAGGACCATTGATAAGATGGATCTGAGTGCTGATGAGCTCCATATGCTTCTCGGCCTGCTCAAAAAGTTCTGAAAGAGGAAGATATGAAAAAACAAAATATTCGCGGAACCACGCGGATTACGGGGCTTTTGGGAAATCCCGTGGGGCATTCAATTTCTCCGCAGATACATAACCACATCTTTGCACATTTCAATCATGATTATGTGTACATTCCTCTCGGTGTGGGGGAACAGGATCTGAAAGGGCTTCTCAATTCCCTGCGGGCCCTGAATTTTGCCGGTGCCAATGTAACCATACCCTTTAAAACCGCGGTGATTCCCTTTTGTGATACGCTTTCACCTCTGTCGAAACTTACCGGGACTGTCAATACTCTGGTGTATTCTGATGGCTCTCTTCACGGGACGACCACGGACGGAGCCGGATTTCTGCGGGCCCTGCGTTCAGATGGGTTTGAGCCGGCGGGGAAATCCGTCTGCATTCTCGGAAACGGCGGAACCGCACGTACAATCGCCATGGTGCTTGCCCATGAAGGGCTTCCCGCAGATCTTACTCTCCTTGGCCGCAATCAACAGAAAGTGGATACCCTTGCCCGTGAGGTCAGGGAAAAAACGGGCATGCATGTGCGGGGAGGGCTTTTGGAAAATGCGCAAAGCATCTGCCCTGAATCCGATCTCGTTGTAAACTGTACTCCTCTCGGTATGGCCCCGCATTCGGATAAAACCCCTCTTGCAGATGTATCCCTGTCCCGGGATACCTATCTCTTTGATGCGGTGTATAATCCCCTGCAATCACGATTCCTGCGGGAAGGCAGAGCACGGGGCTGTGCGGGGCAGAACGGGCTTTTTATGCTTCTTTTTCAGGGGCTTGAATCCTCCCGGTATTGGACGGGGCAGGGTGTTTCGGCAGATATATTTCAAAAACATGAACTTGAAGAAATGGTAGGTGCATAAATGGAGTGGCAGGTTAAACGGTCCAAGCTGTACGGTGAAATCAATATCCCCGGGTCAAAGTCTCATACCATACGGGCAGTGCTGATTGGCACACTTTCCCGGGGAGAGTCGGTTATTCACGGCCCCCTGATGTCAAAGGACGGTATATCCGCAGTACATGCAGCAAATTCCCTGGGGGCTGATATTACTCAGCAGGATGATACCATGATTATTCAGGGAACCGGCGGAGTTCTGCAGCAGCCTGTTTCCCTTGATATGGGTAATTCCGGCACAGCCACCCGGCTTTTTACACTTGCCGCTGCTCTCGGAGATAAAACGGTTACTTTTGACGGAGACACTTCTCTGCGGTCCCGTCCCATGGGGCCACTTCTCTCTGCCATTGAGGAGCTTGGTGGGATCACTTCCTGTCATGGCGAGCCGGGGTATCTGCCTTTTGATGTTCGCGGGCCCATGCGCGGCAAGGATCTGACTATTGACGGAACCACGTCGCAGTATTTGTCATCCCTGCTGATGAGTGCTCCCCTTCTCGACGGCAATACGGTTGTCTCTGTACCGCATCTTAATGAAAAACCCTATGTGGAGATTACTCTCTGGTGGCTGGAACGCATGGGCATCAATTTTGAAGTGAACAGTGATTTCAATAAGTTTCTTGTTTTTGGTGGTCAGAATTACCGCCCGCTTCATGAGCGTATCCCCGGAGATTTTTCCTCGGCAACCTTTGCCGCTGTGGGGGCGGCCTTAACCGGCGGAAAGGTAACGATCCGTAATATCGATTTTTCTGATCCCCAAGGGGATCGCCACGTGTTTGATATTCTGGAAGAGATGGGGGTTCACGTCCGGCGCAGCGCCACGGAAGCAACCGTGGAAGCAGCGCAGATGCATGGTGTGACAATGGATCTCAACAGTATGCCCGATGCCCTGCCCGCTCTTGCCGTTCTTGCAACAGCAGCGGAAGGGGAGACCCGGATTGTCAATGTCGCTCAGGCGCGCATTAAAGAGACTGACCGTATTTCCGTTATGTGCCGGGAGCTGAAGAAAATGGGCGCCCGTATCACAGAGCAGGAGGATGGGCTTGTTATCAGTAAAAGTAATTTAAGTGGTACTGCTGTCTCCGGCGAAGATGATCATCGTGTTGTCATGGCCCTTACTCTGGCAGGAATGGCTGCCAAGGGAGTCACAACGGTGGATACGGTTGAAGCTGCCGATGTCACGTATCCGACGTTTCAGAAAGATTTTTCTGCAATTGGTGGACATATTCAATAACTATGGTATGCTCTTCATGAATGAATATTCCGGGAGCTCTTGCCATGGTAAGCAAAAGTGAACTCTTTGCTGTTCTGGAAAAAATATCGATCTTCGGCGCGATTCCGGCGAATGCTTTGGAAAATATCTGTGACCGTGCCCAGCGGATGACCTGCGGACGCGGGGAGTTGCTTTTTAGGGAAGGGGAGCCTTCCACGGCAATCTATATTATTATACGGGGGCGCATCAAATTGGTGAAATCCTATGAGAATGACCCTCTGGAGATTGTTGAACTCGGCCCGGGTTCATCCCTGGGGGAGGCTTCGTACATCGGTATACAGGCACATAGTGCAACGGCGCTGGTGACAGATGATGTTACCCTGATGGTGCTGTCAAAGTCGGTTTTCAGTAAACTGTATGCAGAGGACCCCCAGTTGTTTACCATGCTTGTTCTGAATATTGCCCGTGAACTTGCCCGTCGTGTACATAAATACAGTGATTATCTGACCCAGTTAAAACGCTGAGATAAGCTCGCCCTGCCAGGTGTTTCCACAGATTGCGGCATTCAGGACGATCTTTTTCAGTTTGAGGGATACGCCGCCGCTGAAGGTGTGCTCCGGTGCAAGAATAATTCGTTCTTCTGTGGGATCCATCTGATATTCCGAACTTTTCCATGAATATCCCGCAGAAATGCCAAAATGTTTTTGAAACAAAATCTCCGTACCGGTATGAAACTCAATGCGGTCGCGAAAAGGTTCGTTTTTACGCAGATTCTTATTCAGAAGTCCCCAAAAACGCAGATCCGCAGGAATAACGACAACCGTGGAGGAACCTGCGGGATCGATTTCGTTGATACCGCTTATGCGGATCGATCGCAGTTCCCGCCCCGTCCATTTGGCGTAGGTTCCGCTGCCGGGGCTGTTTTCGCCGATTGTATATCCAAGAATATTATCAGCTGTAAGGACAACATTTGAACCGCCGGCTGTATTGATTTCCATGAAAGAAAAATCGGCCAGTACGGTATATTCACGATACGGTTTGGGTGCCATGCTGTCATTGGAGAGAAGGGAGTCCTCCAGGGTAAAGAGAGAAATAGAGAGGCCTGCGAAAAGATCTTTGTAATTGTCATGGCCACGGTGCTGAGACAGGGCGATGATTGCTGAATGCCCCTGACTCCCTGTACTGTTGTTACGATTATAGGAGTAGAGCAGACCTGCTCCGATCTTGGGCACAATTGGCATTGAGGCAGCCGTGGTAAGGTATTCTTCTGATACATTTCTTCGATATCCTCCGGAGAGAAACACCTTCTGTTTTGCCTGATGATGCAGTCCGAGAAGGGCAGCGGGATTTTGTGAGATCTGTGCAGGACCGGTTAAGAGGGCACCGGCGCCGCCGTTGAATTGGAGGGATTTTGCCGAATGCGGACTCAGCAGTCTATTGAGGGTGCGGTAATCTGCACCGGAAAGGATGAATGACATACTCAGCAGAAATACAGAAAACCTGAGAAAACCGGACATGGTAACCTCCCGGGATAAACAAATAGCCCATCGGAAAGGATGGGCTATTATGGCGGACCGGACGAGATTTGAACTCGCAACATCCAGCGTGACAGGCTGGCGCTCTAACCAGTTGAACTACCGGTCCGCAAATATTTATGGTGGGCAGTGCTGGATTCGAACCAGCGACCCCCTGCTTGTAAGGCAGGTGCTCTATACCAGCTGAGCTAACCGCCCATAATATTGTAAAGTAGAAAAGTGGCGGACCGGACGAGATTTGAACTCGCAACATCCAGCGTGACAGGCTGGCGCTCTAACCAGTTGAACTACCGGTCCGCAAATATATATGGTGGGCAGTGCTGGATTCGAACCAGCGACCCCCTGCTTGTAAGGCAGGTGCTCTATACCAGCTGAGCTAACCGCCCTCTCTACTTTTTAAACGCTTTTAAAAGAACCGTCATGGGAAGCAGTACTCCATACACCGCAACCAAAACAATCGGAGCATACGTCAATGAGGTCGGGCTTTCTGCATTACCCGTACCAAGCAGCACGTAACCCACTACCAAAAGAAGAATTGAAACAAGCATCACTGGTCTGTTAAACAAATCTCTGCCTCTCATAGGGGGCTCTCCTTTCAAAGACATGCGTAATATACCTGTTTTTAAAGTGCAAAGTCAAGCAAAAAAACAAAAAAATTACTTTCTTTGTGAGCTTTCATGGGTGTCAAAGATCAACGGCTTTTCCCGTTCACTTCGAAGATGCTCCTGTCGGATCATTTCGTAGATTGCATCCTGTGTATCAATGGGGCTTTCTGAGGTTGTTTTGCGTCGCTCATAGATATTTTTCGTACCATTTTGAACCCAGGCATCAGCCCGGTTGGAGAAGGTAATGTCAAGAACGGCCCGAAGGCGTTTGCGCAGGGAAGTACTCAGGATGGGAACCAAATGCTCAATCCGCCGTTCCTGATTGCGGGACATCCAGTCTGCCGAAGAAATATAATATTCATGGGCCCCGGCATTATAAAAATGCAGAATCCGTGAATGTTCAAGGTACCGGCCCAGAATCGACCGGACTTCGATGTTTTCGCTCAACCCGGGAACTCCTGCGCGAAGCGTACAGATTCCCCGCACATTCAGCTGAATGGAGACACCCGCCGCGGAGGCTTTGTACAGGGCATCAACCAGATCGTTGTCAGAAAGGGAGTTTACTTTAATGCGAATACCCGATACCAGACCGCGTTTTTCATTTTTTATCTCCCGTGCAATCATGGAGAGCAGGGAAGACTTCAGTGAAATCGGCGAGATTTTCAGATAGTGAAAATCCCGTGGCACTGAAACCCCGGTGATAATGTTAAAAAGCTGTCCTGCATCGCGACAAAGTTTTTCGTTTGCCGTAAACAGGGATACATCCGTGTAGAGTTCCGCTGTTTTTTCGTTGTAGTTTCCTGTTCCGAAATGAGCATACCGCTTAAGGCCCGCACTCTCTTCGCGGAGGACAAGGGTTACTTTTGCGTGGGTCTTCAGGTGTTTCAGCCCGTAGACGACATTGATGCCTGCATCTTCGAGTTCTTCGGCCCAGTGAATATTGCGCGCTTCATCGAAACGGGCCTTCAGTTCGCAGAGTACTGTTACGGATTTCCCCTGACTTGAAGCATGTTTCAGGGCTTTTATTATGGGGCTTTGGGCGGATGTGCGGTACAGGGTTTGCTTGATGGTTATGACCGCCTCATCATCGGCGGCCTCTTCGATGAAACGAATCACGGGATTGTAGCTTTCATAGGGATGAATCAGAAGCAGATCATCTTCTGTAATCCGGTCAAAGAGAAGACGGCATTGGCGAATGCTGTTTTCAGTCATGGGCGGTCGGGGCGGAAAGAAATCCCGTTTGCGATCCCCCAAAGCCATCAGTTCAAAGAGATCGACCTGTTTGAGCAGGCTTTCCCGTTCATGGACAGTCTCATTCGTGGCTATGCCGAGATATTCCTTCAGAACACTGAGTGTTTCCGGATCAATCGTACGTTCAACATCAAGGCGGGTGCAAAAACTTCTGTTGCGTTCCCGCAGTATGCGTTTCATGTCGGGCAGAAAATTTGCGCTGATATCCTCATCAACATTCATTCCGGCATTGCGGATGACCAAAAAAGGACTGCAGCTGAGAACCTGTGCATCCGGAAAAAGCTGATGAATATTTTCCTGTATCAGTTTTTCGAGAGGAAGAATAAAACGATCTCCTCCGTCCCGGTTCAGAATAATGAACCGCCTGGTATTGACTGGAACGGGAATAATGGCATACTTCGTTTCCTGCTGTTGTGTACGCAGTCTGGCAATCAGGTGAAGCGCCTCGTTGCGCAGCAGGGTTTGCGGTCGGTCCTTTTCGATGCTTATTGGTGTCAGCCGGGGGAGGTACTCATCGGTAAAGAGCTGCCGGTAGGGGTTTTGCTGCAGATTTCCGGAAAAAAGAAAGATATGCTGTTCATTGAGAAGCGACAGGAGAGGACCGGCCAGAAGGGTATCCATTTCATGGAACATATCCGCACTGATACCGCTGATGGCATTGAGTTGATCCCGGACGCTGTATCCCGCGGCGTCAGCCTTTTCGATCCCTTTGCTTTTCAGCATCATCAGACCGCCGACGCGTACCTTGAAAAATTCAATGTTGTTGGATGAGCCTATGGCCAGAAACTTCAGCCGTTCAAAGAGGGGAACTTCTTCGCGCTGGGCAAGCTGAAGAACGCGGTGGTTGAATTGCAGCTGGGACAGTTCTCGATTATTGTATGGGGCGCTTTCCATTAGCGGTGCTCCTGTCTCTGTTCTGGGAAAGGTGGAGTGTCAGCCCGTAAATATCCCGGAATTTCCGGTTGTTTTCACGGATTGCTATTTTTTCCAGATTCATGCTTCCTGAATACGGCGTTTCTATTATGAGTTTTCCCCTGTCCGTACGAAAGGATATATCCCTGTCCGTGAGCTTTCCCTTGTCCAGAGAGTCGGCAATACGCAGAATTGCGGCAAGCTTCATAACAAGGATTCGGTCGCCGTAGGAGAGTTTGCGTTTATTTCGGCTCAGCTCGGTGGGGTATTTTTTCCGGTGGTATCGCACAATATAGGAGATAATTATCAGTTCTCTGCGGGATACACCGAAAAGATTGCTGCTGCGTATCAGGTACTGTGAGTGTTTATGGTGATCGGTCCCGCTGATAAACTTTCCGATATCATGGAGATAGGCGGAGATTGTCAGAAGATGTCTTTCCGAATCTCCCAGGCGAAAATGCGGTGCCAGAAGATCAAACAGCTTTTCCGCCGTGGATGCAACACGCAGGGCATGAGCCTGATCAAAATGGTATTTTGAGCCGAGAAAAAGTGCTGCTTTCAGGCTTTGTTCCTGCAGGTCCATGGCAATGCCCTGCTGATCCAGAAGAAGACCGTCGTACATGGATATTTCCATAATATAGATGTTGTTCAGCTGCAGTTTCTCGGCGATTTTGTAATAGGTCCATACGGCGGGAACCAGAAATTTCGCCGTGGAGTAGGGGAGATTGTATTCCCGGGCAACCTCATCTGCGCTCAGACGGGATAACGTTCGGGCAAGATGTGAGAGTTGGGCGGGATCAAGGGCGAATATATCCTGATCTGCATTGCCGGGGTCAATGATAATTCCTGCCTGACGGATACTTCGGCCGTACGTAATCAGGGTGTCTATCTTCTCCTCGCTCACACTGTAGTAAAACGTGTTATCAATGCGCCGTTCGATTTCTTTGTACAGGGCCTGATTCATGTCGGCGGTGTCCGTAAGAGTGCCGCCGATGCGTTCGATGGCGCGCAGGGTTCCAAAATGACTGATGTGTGTATTCTGAATGATCCGGTCTTTCATAAAGATTAAAGGGGAGTTTCCGCCACCCACATGGTAGATCAGGCTGTTGCCGGAGAAAAAATCGCTCATGTTTTTTTTGTCGGCCAAACGCTTATAACTGATATAGATGTATTTGGCCAGTTCCCGGTCGCTGAGAATCCCCATTTCCATGCCTGTGGCGATGGCAATTTTGTCGATGAAATTATCCCGGTTTGACGCTTCCTTGATTGAAGAGGAGGCAATGGCGATGATCTCCTTTTCACTGATGGCGTATTCCCCTGCAATTCTCTTGAAGTCCTGAATTGCCCGGATTACCTTTGCGATGTTCTTTTCACTGATCTTGCGTCTGTCCGAAAAGGTATCGGAGCCGATGGGGATAAACTGTTCAAGATGGTCCAGTTCGCGGATACGGCCGGCACGGGGGCATTCAGCAATAATCAGCCGAATGCCGCGGGTGCCGGCGTCAATAATCGCCTTGCGGGTCGTTACTTCTTCAGTTGCCAAGACAGGTTCCCAGTAGTTTTGCTGTTTTTATCCATTCATGATCTGCGGGAACGGTCTTTTTGTTGCCCGCCACATCTTTGAGCGGTACGGGGACACAGACATTGTCCTGGATGGCTACCATTACATTGTATTCTCCCCTGGCCAGAAGTTGCGCGGCCTGTACGCCCAGTTGCGTGGACAGAAGCCGATCTGTTGCCGAAGGTGTTCCGCCGCGAACCACATGGCCCAGTGCTGTTACCCGGCTTTCGATATCGGTCAGTTCCGTAAGACGGTCCGCTACCCGGTTGATGAGGGGTTTTTCAAACTCTTTGAGAGGAACCAGCTTTCCTTTTTTCTCCGTTTTCTCCCAGTCCACTTCATCCCGGGGAAGGGCTCCTTCGGACAGGGCAACAATGGAGAAACTTTTTCCCATACGCTGGCGTTCCCTGAGGCTTTCGGCGATGAGATTGTAATCGTAGGGGATTTCGGGAATAAGAATGACATCGGCACCACCGGCAATTCCTGCAGCCAGGGTTAGCCAGCCCGCGTTATGCCCCATGATTTCGCAGACCATAATCCGCTGGTGACTTGTGGCTGTTGTATGCAGCCGGTCCAGGGCTTCCGTGGCTGTGGTTACGGCGGTATCAAAACCGAAGGTGACATCGGTTTTGCTGACATCGTTGTCGATGGTCTTGGGCAGGGTCAGAACGTTGATTCCTGTCTTTTTATGGAGATGAAGGGCGTTCTTTTGTGTTCCTCCGCCGCCGAGGCAGACAAGGCAGTCGATCTGCATACGTTTGAGATTCTGTGCAGCCGCTTCTGTCATGTCCATGGTTTTATCGCCCATCTTCATTTTCTTGGGTTTATCCCGGCTGGTTCCAAGGATTGTACCGCCCTTGGTGAGAATACCGCTTACTTTTTCATCGGTAATGGTGAAAAATTTGTTTTCCACAAGCCCGCGAAAACCGTTGCGGATACCGATGACTTTCATGCCGTATTTATGCATGGCTGTTTTGGCAATGCCGCGAATAACAGCATTCAGGCCGGGGCAGTCCCCGCCGCTGGTAAGAATGCCGATACATTTTGTTTTTGAGGGAAGTCGTTCCATGGTATCTCTTCTCCGGTAAATTACAATTGAAAATATATTATCTTAAAACAGGCGCCTCTGCAAGATCTGTTTCTTACACAAAGGTAATGAAATACTTACACTTTTACAGGAAATGCCGCATGGACCAGAAAACAGTGGGATGACTGGATACCGCTGCTTTGATGATCTCCCGCATGCCGAAGGTTTCACGGCCGCTGCGGGCAAGAGACCGAACGGATGTATTAAAATGTTGTTCAGCTATTTCATAGAATCCCCGTCGTGCTTTTACGGCACGATTCATTTTTCTGCCGTGTGTTTTATGCAGGCGGTTCGAATACCACCGGGCGTTTTTTCTCATTTTTTTTATGCCTGCTTCATGCATTCTCAGAGCTGCACGGGCAGCGATCTTTCCGGAGAGCATGGCTTCGGATATGCCCGAGCGCATGAGGGGATTAACCGTATCCGCAGCATCTCCGCATTGAATGAATCCCGCCGCAGCACGACGGCGTCTGCCCCGGTAGCAGGGGATCACTCCGCCAAAGATCCTGTCGGGAGTTCTGCCGGGGTACAGGCGGGCTACGGCTTCACGCAGACGGTTCTGCACGGCAGCTCCTTTGGGATGCGGTGCAGAGGCGATTCCCACATTCACACAATTATCGCCGCAGGGAAAACTCCAGATATATCCTTCCGGTGCCAGAGCGGTATCACGGTAGAGGCGAACCTCCCCGGGGTCAGTCTCTGTATTCTGCAGTATTGTATAACAGCCCACATCGCGGCGGTGCCGGAGGGGCGTTATTCCATAGGCATTGCCCAGGCGTGAGAGCGGACCGGAGGCATCGATCACCACGGATGCAGTGATGGTTCCTTCATCTGTTGACAGTACCTGTCCCTGCGAAGATGGTTCCACCTTCCGGACCGCATATCCGCGTTTCAGGGTCAGTCCCGCATGCAGCTGCAATTCCTGCAGGATATCCTCCTGCATACGGCTGCGGTTGAGAATGTACCCCAGAGTATGAGCGGGATCTTCAAAAAGGAGCCCCGTTCCGTCTCCGGAAAAGAATCGGGCCCGGTGGATCTCGCAGCGTATCCACTCCGGACGAAGTGGAAAGTGTTGTTCCACGGCACGCTTCCAGACTCCTTCGCCGCAGCGAATTACCTCTTCGTAGGACCTGTTCTTTTCGAGAACGCATGTGCGGACTCCCGGGGCGGCAACGATCATTTCCCGCAGGGCGGAGAGTCCGGCAGGCCCGGCACCGATTACTGCAATATCATAGTTTTCCATGGGCTGCATCCCGTAAAATTATCTGAGCCGCCGTGAAACCGTTGGTCACGACATTGTATATTCCGCACCCTGGAATGGACCAGTGGCCGCATTGGTAGAGATTCTTTAAATGAGTCGTATTGCCCTGTTTTGCTTCGCGGAAGGGGTCGCAGCTGTTCTCAAATCCATAGAGTGCGCCCTTTTCGTTGCGGCTGTAGCGATGGAATGTTTCCGGTGAGCCCGTGACGACCCTGTCAATGTACGGCTTTAGAGACGGATAAAGGGTGCAGAGCTTTTCCATCATCTTTGCTCCGATGCGCTCTTTGGCTGTGTGCCAATCCCGTTCTTCTTCTATGTCTGCAAAGGTGAAGAGCGTCAGTGTGCCTCCGTCACTGATATGCTCCTTCGGCTTCAGTATTACGAGATATGAGCCGTCGTATTCTTCGCCCCGTATTGCGGCATTGTACATTTCGCTCTGACGGGTCATATCATCGTAGGCAATAATGACATTTCCGTCAATATGCTTTTCATAGCCGGGTTTCATGCCCAGGTAGACAACAACTGCAGACAAAGAGGGGGTAAGCATGGACAGGCGTCGTTTGATGCGGCGGCTCTGCAGGTTCGGTGCAAGGATGGTAGTGTGCAGTTCGTAGGGATTGGCGTTGGCGACAACACAGTTGGCAGGGATGATGCGTCCCGTATCGGTATATACGTGACGGGCCCGTTTGTTTTCACCGGTGATCTGCGTGACCCGTTCCCCCGTAAGCACTGTTCCGCCCCGTTCGGAGATGTAGTCCGCCAGTACCCGGGCAAGGCGGGCAAAACCGCCCTTTACAGCGTGAGAGCCGTCGAAATAATGGGTTGCAAAGAGCATCGTCATAAAAAGGCGCGAAGCTTTATCCGGGGTGATTCCCACGTAAGGCCACTGCCCGCCCAGGAGATTGATGAGATCGTCGGAGTCAAAGCGCTCTTCAAGGTAGGACTGGTAGGACTGCCCCTGGTATTGGGCGGCAAACGCCGGATCTTTGTCGGGATATCCCATGCTGTCCGGTGTGAAGAGCGTAAACATTTTTTCATGCACCTCTTCAAGATCTGCAAAGAAGGCATGGAGATTCTTCTTCTCGCCGGGGAATGTTTCTTCCAGATATTGGCGGATTTCCGGGCCGGAGCGGGGAATCGCATAGACCAGGTTTCCCGATACGATACGAAACATTTCATCCTGGGCCACTGTCTCAATGCGCTCGTTCAGGCCCAGCTGAGAAAGTATGGAGAATATTACTCCCTCCGAGGCCATGGGGACGGTGTGGACTGCCGCTTCGAATGTGTAGGGGCCGCGCCGGAAGTTATGCGCATAGCCGCCGATTTGGTAATGCTGTTCCACAATGGTTATTCCATGGCCCGCCCGGGCAAGAAATGCACCGGTAACCAGTCCTCCAATGCCTGAGCCCACAAGGGTGATCTCCATAAAAGCTCCTGTCATAGTGAAATAAAAGGGCTTCTGTTAATATAGTTCATGGACGGGGTTGTTGCCCACAGGGTATATCCAAAAAACGTTCTTCTGCATGCAGAAGCGGGGATAGAACGTGCGGACCGGAAGCGTTTGTTGTGGAGACTGATCCCGCCACGAACGGCAGATATAGTGCCGAATAGGGCTTTGATTACCTGAGAATCAGTCCAATGGGGCAGTGATCGGAGCCCATGACATCACTGTAGATACGGGCATCTTCCACCCGGTCCATGCAGGCTTCGTTTACGCAGAAATAATCAATACGCCAGCCGATATTCCGGGCCCGCGCATTAAAGCGGTAGCTCCACCAGGTATATTCTTCACGTTCAGGATACAGCCGGCGGAAGGTATCTGTAAAACCTGCAGCGAGAAACCGGTCCATATCGGCACGTTCCTCCGGAGAGAAGCCGGGGTTCTTTACGTTACTCCTGGGGTTCTTTAGGTCGATTTCTGTGTGGGCAACATTGTAGTCCCCGCAGAGAATGACCTGCTTTTTCTCTGCCAGAGTGCCGGCGAAGGAGCGAATGGCGGCGTTGAAATCCTGCTTATAGGCAAGGCGCTTCAGTCCATGCTGGGCATTGGGGTAGTAGGCATTGATCAGGTAGTAGTCATCAAATTCTGCGGTAATAATCCGACCCTCGGAGTCAAATTCGGGAATATCCATTCCCCGGGTGATCGAGATCGGTTCTTTTCGCGTATACAGGGCTGTGCCGGAATAGCCTTTGCGTTCTGCCGAAGCGAACCAGCTGGTGTAGCCCGGTATTTCAAGCAGTTCCGAAGAGAGCTGTTCCCGGTGCGCCTTGGTCTCCTGCAGGGCGATGACGTCGGCGTCGGATTCGGTGATAAAGGAAATCAATCCTTTGCGTTCTGCCGCCCGGATGCCGTTTACATTCCATGATATCAGTTTTTCCATGTTGTCTCCTGAAAAGTTGTTTGAGAAATTCCCCGCAGAGCGGCTCGGATTGCGGGGCACGCCGCGGCATCAGCCTGAAGCAATGCATAGCGGGACAGGTCGTGCGGTGCAGCCCAGATCGCCCGGCTGTGTTCATACAAATGCAGTGATTCGTGGACGGGCGGGCACAGGATAAAGTGGATTTCAAAGGCTCCGGATCTGCAGCAGATGATCTCATTTGCGGGATCCACCTGTACGCCGAGTTCTTCGTGTATCTCACGAATCAGTCCTTCGCGCAGAGATTCTCCTGCGTGAATCTTGCCGCCGGGAAACTCCCACTGCCCGGCATCTGCGGATGATTTGCCTTTGCGCACAAGAAGTACCCGGTCTTTGTGCGGGCTGAGGATGACTGCTGCCGCAACCGCTGTCATGCCTGACTTATCCGCAGGCGGGAGTAGATGTCACCTGCAGTCAGCTTGAGGTCTTTCATAAGTTCCGGCACGGCACCCTGCTCGATAAAGCGGTCGGGATAGCCAAAGATATGGATGCGGGGCATCCGGGACAGAGACTGTTGCGCATACAGGCGGGCTGCTACCTGCATAAGCTGTGCGCCGGCGCCGTTTATGGTGGCGTTGTTCTCCAGAACATAGATCCTGTCGTAGCGGGAGAAATAGGTTTGCCACAGATTACTGTTGAGAGGTTTGATCGTACGCATATCAACAATGTCCAGGGCTATTCCGTCTTTTTCCGCCAGGGTATGAACGTCCTGCGCGGTAGTACCCATGTTTCCCACGGATACAATCAGCCCCTGTGCCCTGGGTTTCTCCCGGAGGCAGACCGGTGCAAAGGCGGTGATCCCCGTGCGCGGCGTGATTTGCGGCTGAGCAGGTACTTTGCCGCGGGCGTAGCGGATTACAACTGGACCGGAGATATCATAGAGCGCGCTGTACAGCATCTGCCGCAGTTCGTCACCCGTGGAGGGGGCAAGAATGGTCAGATTGGGAATCACCGTAAGGTAAGAGAGGTCAAAGGCGCCGTGGTGGGTCGGTCCGTCGGCACCGACAATACCCGCCCGGTCCACACAGAAAACAACATCGAGGTTTTCCAGGGCAACATCGTGAATAATCTGATCAAAGGCACGCTGCATAAATGATGAATACAGGGCGTACACCGGTTTCAACCCCCGCAGAGCAAGGCCGGCGGAAAAGGTTGTTCCGTGCTGTTCTGCAATACCTACATCATAGAACTGGTCGGGGAATTTCTTTTGAAAGGTGTCCAGGCCGGTACCTGCGGGCATGGCCGCGGTGATTGCTGTGATTGTGCTGTCCTTTTCGGCATACTCGCAGAGCGCATTCCCGAAAACTTTACTCCAGGAGGGGAGATCGCTTCTGCCCGCGCGAAGTTCCCCGCTTTGTATATCAAAGGAGCCGATACCGTGAAACTTGGTGGCGTTTTCTTCCGCATGGGTGTATCCCTTGCCCTTTTTGGTGATTGTATGAATCAGAAGAGGCCCTTTGTTGTCGTCCCGGGCAAAGCGCAGCACCTGAAGAAGGTCGCTGAAATTATGTCCGTCAATCGGCCCCAGATAAGTCAGGCCCATGTCCTCAAAGAGTTTGCCCGGAGTCAGAGCTTTTTTCAGACTGTCATCAACGGTGTGCCCCAGGTTCTGCAATCGTTTACCCAGGCCTGCGGGAAATTGTTCCAGGGCGTTCCAGACATTGTCTTTCAGACGGGTGTAATGGCGGTCTGTCAGAATTCGTGTCAGATAGTTTGACATGCCCCCCACATTGGGGGAGATCGACATTTCGTTGTCGTTGAGGATCACCACCATGCGGGTGTTGCTGTGGCCGAGGTTGTTGAGCCCTTCGTAGGCAAGACCGCCGGTCATGGCTCCATCGCCGATAATGCTGATTACTTCGCCGGATTCATTGCGCATGTCCCGTCCGCAGGCCATGCCGTAGGCTGATGAAATGGAGGTTGATGCATGGCCGACAGTCATGGCATCATGAATGCTTTCGGTAATATGGGGAAAGCCACTGATACCGCCGAACTGGCGCAATGTGTGGAATTGATCACGCCGCCCCGTGAGAAGTTTATGGGTATAGGCCTGATGCCCGACATCCCAGATAAACTTATCCTTCGGGGTGCTGAAAATGTAGTGCAGGGCGATGGTCAGCTCAACTACGCCCAGGCTGGGGGCTATATGCCCGCCGGTCTGACTGACCGATTCAATTAAAAATGTGCGAATCTCCCGGGAAAGGGCTGGCAGCAGTTTCTCGGGAATGTTTTTGAGATCGGCTGGTGAGTTTATTCTATCTAATATATTCAAAATATGACCTTTTGACAAATTGGAAGGTTCTAATAAAATAATATGTGATACCCGAGGGATAAAGATTTCTCTCATAAACCTGATAAATGCTATTTTTCCTTGTAGATCTATTCCGGTACTATATAATAAGGCAGTGTAATTCAAACGAAACAGGGCAGTTCATGATTACGGTATTAACGATAGTCAACAATGCATCGCTGTACAGGAAAATTGAGAAAACTCTGAAAAAGATTAATGTCAGGGTGGTAAACTGCGACAGGAAGTATGCAAGTTTTCTTAAGGCGGCGCAGTATGCTCCCGCGGCTATTCTGATACAGGTGAATGAGCTGTCCAGGCAGGAACTCTCCCTGATAAATCTGATCGGACGCAACCCCTCGGCCGAACGGCGTCCTCTTATCCTCTTTGGTCCTGCTGCTCCGGAACGCTTTAAAAAGGCGGTTCGCAGGATCGGTGCCGATGCGTATCTCGATGAGCCCCTGAGTATCCGCGAGCTTCTCATGGAACTGCAGACATGTCTGCGCAGTTATTTTGACAGAGAGAAAGAAAAGATGCGCGAGTCCATCGGCGAAGAGAACAGTCTGGAAAAGAAATACATTGACACACTCATGGATCCGTCGGTTCTGGCGACCAAGAAGATTGCCCTCATGGTGGACCATATCGAAAGCCTTGTTGCCTTTCCCACAACCTTTGCCGTGGTCCTGAAGCTGACGGAGGAGAAAACCAGCAGCGCTTCTCAGCTGGGGCGGGCCATAGAAAGCGATCCCTCTGTGGCAACAGAAATTCTTCGTCTTGCAAATTCTGTATATTTCGCCGCCCGGGATAAACGAATCGATGATCTGCGTCAGGCCATTGTCCGCATCGGGTTCAACCAGACAAAGACTGCAGTACTTTCCATGTCCGTCATGAATCAGTTTAAGGACAGTAACTTTGCAACGGGATTTCAGGTGAAAGAATTCTGGTTTCACTCTCTTGCCGTAGCTGTTATTGCCAAGAGGCTTGCAAAAAAAACAGATCTCGTACGCCCCGATGAGGCCTTTGCCTTTGCTCTGCTGCACGAACTTGGGGTTCTGCTTTTTAACGAATATATGAATGATGCATTCCTGAAGATACTCCATGATGCGGCGGAAACAGGGAGTTCCTTCACGGAACATCAGCGGCGCCTCATGGGGGTGACTCATCTGGACTTACTGGGGGAGCTCTTTGAGCAGTGGAAGCTCTCCGGCGATTTTTATCGAAATATTCGGGTCTGTGATACCCTTTCGGGGACGTCCCGGGATCTGTCCCGTTACCCTTTGGCGGCGGTAACAGCTGCGGCAGACGCTGTTGCTCACTCTCTGCGCATCGGCTTTGCTGCGGACTGCACGGTTTTACCTCTCGGGGAACCTGTGCTGAAGGAGTTCGGCTTTTCCGCGGATCTGCGTACATCCTTTCGGGAACATATTTACCACGAAATCAATATGTACAACAGTATTATGAAGATCGATCACCGAACCTACCCATTGGCAGGCAAGGAGGCTCCGGCGGGGGCACAGCTGACTATCATGGTTCTGTGCGGTGAGCAGCCTGAATGGAATCCCGTGGTGGAATACTGCCGCAGTCTGGGTTACCGTATACTGCGCTGTTTCAGCAGTGAGGATATTATCGAAGCCTATGAAGAGAGCTCCCGCAGTGCGGTCCTTCTGGTTCCTTCGTATGCAACCTTCCTGGAGGATGCTGTGATTACTGCAGGCGAAGAGGAGATCAGAACACTTCTCTTTGAAGAAGCGGAGCAGTTTCCCCGGGAGTATGAATACATTGTTTCTGCAATTTACCCCGTTGATCTGCGGAATGTTGCCATGGTTCTGGAGAGTTTCTTTCTGGATGTATCCGGTGATACGGCCTACACCCATACAGAGTATCGGTATCTTCTGCCGGTTTCTTCGGAGAAAAGCGAGGTGTCCTCCCTGGGTTCTGCCTTTATCAGTTTTTCCAATGCCTCGGTAAAAGAGGGGCTTATGAAGATACTTCGGGAATACTCTTTTACTCTGATAGAGGAATGTGAAAACAGTACAAAAGCGGAAAATATGATCCGTTCCGCCGGTGAGGATATCTCATATTTCTTTATAGAGAAGGATCTCTACCCCGCCGAATGTGAGGATCACATCGGGGCGATCAAAAAGATGCCCCGCCATAAAGGGGCGCGCTACATCGTGTTTTACTATTCCCAAAAACCGCAGGTTCCGGATAAGATCAGGCTTCTGAACGAAGTCAGTGCCGTAACTACTATTAATCTCGGTACAGCACAGGATCTGCAAACATTACGAAAAATGCTGGAGCAGACATCGGGCAGCCGCCCAGTGTAAGGCCGGTGCCCGGTAAAATTCGCTCCATTCAGGGACGATAGATCTGCTGACCGCTTTCATCCGTATAGATGGGAGCGCTTTCTTCTTCAGCAACCTCTTCAAGCTGAATATCCGTGTCGGGTGTGTTTTTTTTGGGGCTTTCCGGAATAATAAAGTTTTCCTCGAAGGCTTCTTCCACCGGCGATTCGTCGGTTTCGGGAAGAGGGGAAGACTCCTGCTGAGGTGCGGGCTCCTTTTTTGGTGCAGGTTTTTTTTCTGGAGGTTCTTCGGAGGAAGCCGGGCCTGGTGCAGGTGACGCCTCATCATTGGGCTGTTGCGGTGCCTCTGCGTCTTTGGTATCTCGGGAAGCTCCGCTTTTCCGTTTCAGCATGGAGGAGTAATCTGCGGCAAAGTTGCCAAAGAGTCCGGTTATTTTTTCCGCATGGGTAATGCGTTTCTCCAGTTCCCGGATCTGCAGAGTAATATCGGAACTGTGGGATTTTAACTTACCGCCGACCTCCTGAACGAGATCGTCAAAATCGGTTTTGAGTGCTTTCTGTTTTGCATCAATCGATTTCTGCGCAGATGCAAGAATCTCATCTTTCATCTGCCCCTGCTCATCCGTGAGAGCGACATTCTCCTTTTTAAGATTGATTATGCCGTTTTTGCATTCCTGAATTTTGCTGTCCGCTTCCCGGCGGAATTCACTCATGCTTTTCTTTACCTCATCACGCAGGGCTGCGATCTCTTCTGAGAATTCAGCTTTCATTTCACGGATGGATGTATGTATATGTTCAATCTCCTCATCCATGAGAGAATCAATAAAACCGGTGAGGTGCTCTTTCATACGCGTTTTGTTTTCCGCCATTGCTGCTCCTTGAAGATGGTAACAATAAAAATATAGCAGATTAAGAATAAAAAAAGGGGATTATACCAATAATCAGCAAAATTGTTAAAAATGAATGCGGTAATTGTTAAGGATGCATTGGCGGTCTTTGCGTCCGGGTATTCGTTCTTCCGGGGTGCTGGGGGCAAAAAAACTTTGCAATTCTTTCTGCTCCGGAGTAAAAAGATGGCGCATTTCGCGCCGAAGTTCGTTCGCTCCGGTCACAGGGATATGAATGGTTATCAGCCCCGTGCCGCGGGCGAAAAAGGTCTTCAGGAAAAAATAACAGAACCCTTGCTCCTTCTATGCAAAACAGGGTATCTTACGGAATATTCATGTGGCCGATATCCGGATATCGGCATACTTCCAACAGATGATCCGGAACGGTTTCGCAAAGACAGTTTTTACTTGGGGATGCATCGTATGAAGAAGGAAATAACCCGCATTGATCCTCTTTCTGCAGGGCGGATCTTCGCCGTTTTTCATGGGCTCTGTGCACTGATTCTGGCGGGGCTTTACACAGTTCAGCTTGTCCTGCTCTTTACAATGGGATATGGCGGCATATCACTGACTCTCTGGTGGATCTTCTTTGCAGCGCCTCTCGTGGGGTTTTGTGCAGGTTTTTTCGGCGCCCTTTGTTATAATTATTTTGCGCGCATTGTGGGTGGCGTATTGATTACCCTTGATGAGCCGAAACAGGGCGTAGAGAGGAGCGGTCAGCGCGAGGCCTGAGTCCCTTCAACCCGGTCCTGAATGATCCAGAAAACAGCTCCGGCCATAATCATAAGGATACACAGCAGCTGTCCCCGGGAGAGGTCGAGCATACCGAGGCCGAGATGTTCATCGGGCATGCGGAAAAATTCCACTGTGAATCGGGCGATGCCGTAGCCGGCAAGGTAGAGGGGGGTCATCCGTTTTTTCAGCCGGGGAAAGCGGCGCAGAAAGGTAAGGACAGCAAAGAGCAACACGCCTTCCAGCAGAGCTTCGTAGAGTTGGGATGGGTGGCGCAGTATCTGCTCGGGATCAGTG